>NZ_JBHUZW010000100.1:0-14314 GCF_042667215.1 Cellulomonas sp. NPDC057328
CCCCTCGCGGGGAGGCCGGGCGCTCGTCCCTGCGGCGCGGGTCGGGTCAGCCGCCGAAGCCCTGGGTCAGCGCCTCGTCGACGACGGTGCGGACGTGGTCGGCGTGGGCGCCGGCGAGGAACTCGACGCCGTGCGCGGTGCCGGGGATCTGCGTGGTGACGGACGTCTTGTCCTGGCGCGCGACCTGCGTGCTGTCCGCGAGCGGCACCTGCGGGTCCTCGGTGGAGGCGAACACCTGGAGCGGACCGGTGAACGTGCTGGACGCCGCGCGGGCGTCCACCTCGCCGTACTGCGCGGGCGGGCTGAGCGCGACGACGGCCGTGGCGCCGAGGTCGTCGGCGAGGCCCGCCGCGAGGGTGCCGCCGGCGGACGCGCCGACGAAGGCGAGCCGCGTCGCGCCCGTGGCCTCGAGCACGTCGACCGCCGAGGCGAACCCGGCCTCGCCGCTGGTCCCCCACGCGTAGGTCGCGACGAGGTAGCCCTCGCCGGCCAGTCGGACCAGCTCGTCGGCCCACTGGCAGACGTCGCCGTCGACCTGCGGGGCCAGCACGACGCCGCGGTCGCCCGAGCCGGCCCAGGCGACGGTCGTGGTCGCGGGGGCCTCGCCGACCTGCGCGGCGGCGACGCCGTCGGGCAGGCAGTCGGGCACGTCGGCGGGCGTCAGGGTGACCGGGGCGCTGGGCAGGACGGTCGGCGTCTGCTCGGGGGCGGCGGCGGTGGCGGCGGCGTCGGACCCCTCGTCGGGCGTGCCGGTCGAGCACGCGGCCGTGAGGGCGAGGCCGACCGCGCCGAGGAGCGCCAGGGCGGTACGCGAGGGACGGGGGCGGGAGGGGGTGGGGGCAGGCACACCCGATTCCTAGGCGTTCGTCCCGGTGGAGGACAACGCCTCGACGGGTCGCTAAACGTTTCGGGCCGCCACGGAGGACCACGCGGGCGGGTGTCCCCGCGCCGGCGCGCGCCCGCTAGCGTGAGGCCATGACGACGCTGTTCACGCGCATCATCGACGGCGAGATCCCCGGCCGGTTCGTCTGGGCGGACGACCGTGCGGTGGCGTTCACGACCATCGCCCCCATCACCGACGGGCACGTGCTCGTCGTCCCGCGGGCGGAGGTCGACCAGCTCACCGACGCCGACGACGACCTGCTCGCGCACCTCGTCGTCGTCGCCAAGGCCGTCGGACGGGCCCAGCAGGCGGCGTGGGGGGCGCCGCGCGCGGCGCTGCTCGTCGCCGGCTTCGAGGTCCCCCACCTGCACCTGCACGTGCTCCCCGCGTGGGACGAGTCGAGCCTCACGTTCGCGAACGCCCGGCAGGACGTGCCGGCGGAGCAGCTCGACGCCGCCGCGGAACGCCTGCGCGACGCGCTGCGCGCCCAGGGCGACGGCGCCCGCGTCCCCGCCGTGCGCACGTCGCCCGCCCTGTGACGACCGCGCCGGTGCGCGGCGCCGCGCGTCCCGCGCTGCGCGAGCGGATGACGACCCTCGCCCCCGGCCTGCGTACGTTCCTGTCGACCGAGGCGGGCAGCGCCGTGGCGCTGCTCGCGGCGACGGTGCTCGCGCTGGTGTGGGCCAACTCGCCGTGGCGGGACTCCTACGCGTCCCTGTGGCACACGCCCGCCGGCGTGTTCCTCGGCGGCGCGGGCCTCGAGCTCGACCTGCAGCACTGGGTCAACGACGCCGCGATGGCGCTGTTCTTCGCGGTCGTCGGGCTCGAGATCAACCGCGAGGCGACGCGCGGCGAGCTGCGCGACCCGCGGGCCGTGGCGGTGCCCGCGCTCGGCGCGCTCGGCGGTCTCCTCGTGCCCGTCGGCGTGTTCCTGCTCGTCGAGGGCGGCGGCGAGGCCGCGCACGGGTGGGGCGTCGTCATGTCGACCGACACGGCGTTCCTCGTCGGCGTGCTGGCGCTGTTCGGGCCACGCTGCCCGGACCGGCTGCGGCTGTTCCTGCTGACGCTCGCCATCGTCGACGACATCGGCGCGATCACGGCGATGGCGGTGTTCTACACGGACGAGGTCGACCTGCGCGCCCTCGCCGTGTCCGGCGTCCTCGTGCTCGCGCTGCTGGCGCTGCGGCTGCGGCGGGTCTGGCAGCTGACGCCGTACGTCGTCGTGGGGCTCGCCCTGTGGGGCGCGGTGCTCGCCTCGGGCGTGCACGCGACCATCGCCGGCGTGCTCGTCGGCCTGCTGGTGCCGACGTCCCTGCCCCGCGACGAGCGGCGGGACGACGTGGCCGCGCACGCGCGCCGCTTCCTGCACGAGGGCGGCGCCGACCGGGAGCACGCCGCGGAGCGCGCGGGCCGCGCCGCGGTGCCGACGGGCGACCGGCTGCAGCGGGTCCTGCACCCGTGGAGCGCCTACGTCGTCGTGCCCCTGTTCGGGCTCGCGAACGCCGGCGTGAACCTCGACCCCGAGACGCTCGCGGACGCGTTCCGCTCGCGCCTGACGATCGGCGTCGCCGTCGCGCTCGTGGTCGGCAACGCGGTCGGCATCACGGGGGCGGCGACGCTCGCGCTCCGCCTCGGCCTCGGCGACCTGCCGGGGCGCGTGCGCTGGGGGCACCTGCTCGGCGGCGCCGTCCTCGCCGGCATCGGGTTCACCATCTCGCTGTTCATCGCGGGGCTGGCGTTCGACGACCCGGTGCAGCTGGAGCACGCCAAGATCGGCGTGCTCGCCGCGTCGCTCGTCGCCGCCGTCGCGGGCTCCGTGCTGCTGCGCTGGCTGGGCGAGCGGCTGCCGCTGTGCTCGCCGCCGCGGCTGCCCCCGGAGCTGCCGCCGCTGCCGTGGGGGTCCGCCGCACGGCCCTGAACGGCCGGGCGGTCAGGCGACCGGGTCGTCCGGGCCCCACGTCGACAGCCGCAGCCGGCGCGCGTCGGTCGCGAGGATCGCGGGCGTCGCCGCGCGCAGGGAGTCCACCGTGTCGACGCCCGCGCGCACGAACCGCCCCGACAGCACGTCGAGGGCGCCGTCCGCGAACCCCAGGGCGAGCTCGAGCACCTGCGCCGGCGACGTCCAGTCGGTGCGCGTGGCGTGCACCGGCATCGCGGCCGTCATGTCGGTCGCGACGACGCCCGGGGCGAGGTCGAGCACGCGCAGTCCCCGCTCGCGGTACTGGTGGTCGAGCTGCGTGGTGAACCGCGCGAGCGCGCCCTTGCTGATCGTGTACCCGGTGTACGTGGGCTGGGCGCGGTGGCCCGAGCCGGAGTTGACCTGCAGGACGCGGCCGCCGCCGCGCGCGAGCATGCCGGGGAGCAGGGCGTGCGTCACGAGGAGCGGGCCGCGCACGTTCGTCTCGACCACGCGCCACACGTCCTCCACGTCGTCGTCGGCGAACGGCAGCTCGTTCTCCTCGATGACGCCCGCGTTGTTGACGAGCAGGCCGACGCCGCCGGGCAGGGCCGCCTCGACGCGCGCGACCGCGTCCGCGACGGCGGTCGCGTCGACCAGGTCGGCCGCCGCGACGGCGACCGCGGCGCCCGCCGCCCGGACCTCGTCGGCGACGTCGTCGAGCCGGGCGCGGGTGCGCCCCACGAGGCCGACCGCGTACCCGGCGCGGGCGAGGCCGAGCGCGAGCTCACGGCCGATGCCGCGACCGGCGCCGGTCACGAGCGCGGTCCGGGGCAGCGGCGGGCCCGCCGGCGTGGTCGCGGCGGTGGTACGGGGCAGGGCGGCGTCGTCGGCGGTGGTCACGTCCTCATCGTCGCGCACGGGCACGGTGCCGCGCACGGGACGTCAGGGGTCACGCCTCGAGGGCGTCGACGACAGCCCGCAGCGCCTCGAGCTCGATCCGGCCGCGGAACCGCACGCCGTCGACGAACACCGTCGGCGTGCCGGGCACCTCGAGCGCCAGCCCGTCCGCGTAGTCGGCGCGCACCGCGTCGGCGTGCCGCTCGGCGCGCTCCCCCACGAGGTCCTCCGGGTCGAGGCCGAGCGCGACGGCGTGCGCGCGCAGGTCGTCGTCGGTGAGGTGCTCCTGGTCGGCGAAGAGGCGGTCGTGCAGCTCCCAGAACCGGCCCTGGGCCCCCGCGGCCTCGGCGGCGAGCGCGGCCGCGAGCGCGTGCGGGTGCACCTGGAACAGCGGGAAGTGCCGCCACACGAGGCGGACCCGGCCGTCGGACTCCTCGACGAGCCGCCGCAGCACCGGCGCCGCCGCGCGGCAGTACGGGCACTCGAGGTCGCCGAACTCGACGACGGTCACGGGCGCGGACGGGTCCCCGAGCACGAACCGCTCGGGGTCGACCGCGGGCTGCGCGGGGGTGCTCATGCGCCCAGCATGCCGTCAGGCCCGCAGGTGGCGGGCGCGCAGGGGCGGGCTGACCGTGCCGGCGCCGTCCGCGATGCCGTCGACGAGCTCGCGCAGCGCCTCCTGGGCGGTCCGCCGCGGGCGCCAGCCGAGCATCGACTCGGCGCGCGACGTGTCGAGGACCGGCACGGACGCGGCCAGGTCGAGCCAGCCGGGGCCGATGGGCGCGAGGCGCGCGTGCCAGGCGACGAGCAGCCCCGCGCGCAGGGCCTTCGGCGGCACCTCGCGCAGCTTCGACTGCGACAGGACGGCCGCCACGTCCGGCCCGCGCAGCACGCCGGGCCCCGCGAGGTTGAACGCGCCCCGGGCCTGCCGCACGATCGCCTCGCGGAACGCCTCCGCGAGGTCGTCGGCGTGCACCGCCTGCACGCGCACGCCGCGCGGCCACGGCAGCACGGGCACCTTGCCGTCGAGCAGCCGGCCGGGCACGAGCCGCCCGAGGAAGATCCCGTGGATCTCGTGGCCCGCGTCGCGCTGGAACACGAGCGCGGGACGCATGCGCGTGATCGCCAGCCCGGCGTCCGCCGCCTCGGCCTCGTCCAGCACACGCTCCATGTCGGCCTTGTCGACGCTGTAGTCGGAGGTCGGGACGCCCGTCGCCGGGAACCGCTCGTCCTTCGGCTCGTCGTCGTGCGCCGGGCCGTAGACGCCGACGGACGACGCGACGACCAGGTGCGGCACGCCCGCGCGGCGCACCGCGGCGACGATCCGCCGCGTGCCCTCGACGTTGACCGCACGCTGGTACGACCGGTCGTGGCTCGGCTGGATCGCCCACGCGAGATGCACCACGGCGTTCGCGCCGGCGAACGCGTCCGCGAGCGCGGCGACGACCGGCTCGTCGTCGCCGGCCGCGCCGATGTGGCACTGCACCCACTCGACGTCGTACGGGGGCGGCGGCGTCTGCCGCGGCGCGCGGCGCGCCACCCCGACCAGCGACGTGATCGTCGCGTCCTCCCGGAGCCGGCGCAGGACCGCCGTGCCGATGTTCCCGCTGGCCCCCACGACCACGACCCGCATGGTGCCTCCGTCCGTCCTCGTCCGTGCGTGCTCGTCCCGCCCGTGCCCGTCGCGTGCGCCCCGGTCCCCCGCTCAGGCGGCGGGGTCGAGCACGACCTTGATGCAGCCGTCGGCCTTGCGCTGGAACGTGTCGTACAGCTCGGGCGCGCGCTCGAGCGGCACGCGGTGGGTGCGCAGGTCGAGCACGCCCAGCGGGTCGGTGTCGTCCGTGACGAGCGGCAGGATGTCGTCGACCCAGCGCCGCACGTTGGCCTGGCCGAAGCGCACGGTGAGCTGGCGGTCGAACACGTCCATCATCGGGAACGGGTCGATCGCGCCCCCGTACACGCCGACGACCGACACGGTCGCGCCGCGGCGGGCGACGCCGATCGCCGTCTGCAGCGCGGCCATGCGGTCGACGCCGGCCTTCTCGATGAACGGCTTCGCGAGCGCGTCCGGCAGGAACCCGGCGCCCTTCTGCGCGAGCTCGAACACCGGCGACCCGTGCGCCTCCATGCCGACGGCCTCGACGACGGCGTCGGCGCCGCGCCCCTGCGTGCGGTCCCGCACGACCGACGGGACGTCGTCGCACGTCGACGCGTCGAGGACGTCGACGCCGTGCCGCGCCGCCATCGCGAGCCGCTCCGGGATGCGGTCGATACCGATGACCCGGCCCGCGCCGAGGTGCAGGGCGATCCGCGCCGCCATCTGGCCGATCGGGCCGAGGCCCACGACCGCGACGGTGCCGCCGGGCGGGACGTCGGCGTACGCGACGGCCTGCCACGCCGTGGGCAGCACGTCGGACAGGTAGAGGTAGGTCTCGTCGGGGCGGCCGTCGTCGGGGACGACGACGGGTCCGTACTGCGCCTGGGGCACGCGCAGGTACTCGGCCTGGCCGCCCGGCACGCTGCCGTACAGCTCGGTGTACCCGAACAGGGCGGCGCCCTTGCCCTGGCTGCGGACCTGCGTCGTCTCGCACTGCGACTGCAGGCCGCGCGTGCAGAAGAAGCAGGTGCCGCACGCGATGCCGAACGGCACGACCACGCGGTCGCCGACCTTCAGCCGTCCTGCGGCCTCCGGCCCGACCTCCTCGACGACGCCCATCGCCTCGTGCCCGAGGATGTCACCCGGCCTCAGGTAGGGACCGAGCACGCCGTACAGGTGCAGGTCGGAGCCGCAGATGGCCGTCGACGTCACCCGGACCACCGCGTCCGTCGGCTCCTGCACGCGGGGGTCCGGGACCGTCTCGACGGTGACCTTCTCGCGTCCCTGCCAGGTCAGTGCGCGCACGCTGCCTCCTCGTGGGTCGTCCCCCCGCTCCGGCGTCCACCGTCGCACCCGGCTCGCTGACCTGCATCCGCAGGGACCCGGCAGCTCAGTCGGCGACGCGCACCATGCGGTCGGCACCCACGTCGAAGCCGAGGAGCGGCACGCCGTCGAGAGCGCCCTCGCTCCCCATCCACACCGACCGGCCGAGGGCCCGGCCGACGGCGGCAAGGAACTCGCTGAACCGGTCCAGACGCTCCTGCCCCTGGAGCCGCCGCACGTCGACGTCGAAGTCGATCGAGCCGACCTCGTAGGGCCGGAAGATCGCGACCGCCCCGTCGGCGAACTCCACCTCGAGGTGCACGCTCTCGGCGTCGGGCGGACGGCGGAAGACGTCCGCCGCGGGGAGCAGCGGGACGTCGCGGTCGCCCTCCCGGAACGTCCAGGGCCAGCGGCCCGCTTCCACGAGGTCGAAGAGCACCTGCCAGTCGGCGCTCGCCGTGCCCTCCACCCACAGGTCCGGCAGAGCGCCGACCAGCTGCGGGTCCATGAGGTCCTGCACGTCGTCCCAGCGCAGCGTCTCCACGGGCGCATCGTCCGCCGTCGCGGCGGCGGTCACAAGGCGCGCCGGGACGTGCCCGCGGCCGCCGCCCGCGCGGCAGGCGCCGGTAGCGTCGTGCCGACGATGTCGACGCGCGTCGAGGAGGTCGCCGATGACCGGGTCCGCTGCCGAATCGCACCGTGCGGCTCGACGAGGGTGCCGCCCGCGCGGTGCGCGGCGAGGGCGCCGCGGCGTCGCGGCCCACGTCACGGCGAACCCGCCGGCGGACGCGTGACGGCGGGACCCGGGGCCGGGCGGTCGGCGGCCACCGGGACCCGCGGGGTCGTCGCGGTCACCGTCACGCTCTGCCTCGTCCAGCTCGTCGACGTGCTGGGCGTGACGGTCGTCGTCACGACGCTGCCGCGGATGCTGGACGAGCTGGGCGCGACGCCGGGCGAGGGCACGTTCGTCGTCACCGCCTACGCGATGGTCTTCGGCGGGCTGCTCATGGTCGCCGCGCGGCTCGGCGACCGGCTGGGTCACCGCCGCGTGCTGCTCGCCGCGGTCGCGCTGTACGGGGTCGCGTCGGTGCTCGGCGCGGTGGCCGGCGACGTCATGCTGCTCACCGCGGCCCGCGCGCTCCAGGGTGCCGCGGCCGCGGCGTCCGTCCCCGCCGCGCTGCGCCTGCTGACGACGCTCGTGCCCGAGGGCGCGCAGCGCCGGCGCGCCGTGGCGGCGTGGAGCGCGGCGGGCGCGGCGGCCGGTGCCGCGGGCTTCGTCGTGGGCGGTGTCGTCACCGAGGTGGCGACGTGGCGGGCGGTGTTCTGGTTGACCGTCGCGCTCGCCGTCGGGCTCGTCGTCGCGGTGCGCACCGTCCTGCCGCCCGACGCGGGCGCCGACCGGGACGTGCGGGTCCCGTGGACGTCGGCGCTGCTGCTCACCGGCGGTGCGATGGGCCTCGTCGCGGGGCCGACGCTGCTCGCCGAGACGGCGGCGACCGTCGTGGGCGTGGCGGTGCTCGCGGCGGGCGTGGCGGCCGCCGCCGGGCTGGTCGTGGCCGAGCGCCGGGCCGCCGTCCCGCTGGTCGCGCCGGCGGCGCGGGCGTCCGGGCGGCTGCGCTGGGGCGCGCTCGGCTCGTTCGCGAACACCGCGACAACGAGCTCGTCCGCGACCGTCGCGACCCTGTTCCTGCAGGACGAGCTCGGGCTGTCGCCGCTCGCCGCGGCGGGCGCGCTCGTGAGCGTCAGCGTGCTGGCGGTCGTGGGGTCCGCGCTGGCGCCGCGCGTCGTCGCGGGGCTGGGGTGGCGCCGCACGATGGGCGCCGGCCTGCTGCTCGTCGCGGTGGCCAACGCGGTGCTCGTCGCGTGGCCGCAGCCGGTCGGCGTCGCGGCGACGGCGGGGCTGAGCGGCCTCGGGCTGGGCGCGTCGTCGGTGGCCGCGAACGACATGGGCACGAGCGTGGCCGAGCACCTGCGCGCGACCGCGGCGGGCGTGCTCAACACGGCGGCGCAGCTGGGCACCGCCCTGGGCACGGCAGCGGTGCTGCTGGTCGCGACGACGACGTCCGCGCGCGTGGCGTGGGCGGTCGTGGCGGTGCTGGCGGCGATCGCCGCCGCGGCGTGCGCGGCGCGGGCCGCGGCGCCCGGCCGGTGACCGGCGCGGGCGGGGCGCGCCACGGCTGCGCGGCGACCGGGCGGACCGCTCAGCCGCCGGCCGCGTCCGCCAGCGACGCCAGCGTCGTCACCGTGCGCCAGTTGCGCGCGGTACCGCGCTCGCCCTTGCGCGCCGCGAGCCGCGTCGCCAGCGCTGATCGGCCCATGCCGAACGGCAGGTACAGGTAGACCTCGCGCGCGCCGAGGGCCAGGTCCTCCGGGTGGAACGCGGCGACGTCGAGGTCGGGCGCGACCGGCCGGTCGTGGCCCGGCAGGAAGACGACGTGGTGGTGCGTCGGGTCGTCGTCGCGGTCGAGGAACGGGTTCGCCGCCACGACGGCGTGCAGCTCGTCGCGCGTGCGGACCACGACGTCGGGACGCACCGGGAACGCCTCGGCGCACGCCGCCCGCAGGCGGTCGGCGACGGCGTCCGGGTCGGGGTCGTCCGCGGTGAGGACGACGTTGCCGCTGTTCACGTACGTGCGGACGTCGCCGTAGCCGCACCCGGCCACGACGCGGCGCAGGTCCGCCATCGGCACCTTCGTCGACGCACCGACGTTGACGCCGCGCAGCAGCGCCACCATGACCGTCGACATCGCGCCCTCCCCCGGACCGTCGCAGCAGGACGTCAGAACAGCAGGTCGGGGCCGCCGACCGCGCGGCGCTCGAGCTCGAGCAGGGCGCGCTTGCGGTCGAGCCCCGCGGCGAAGCCGACCAGCTTGCCGCCCGCGCCGATGACGCGGTGGCACGGCACCACGATCGCCATGCGGTTGGCGCCGTTCGCCGCGCCGACGGCGCGCGCGGTGGTCCGCGGGTCGAGGCCGACCGCCTCGGCGAGCGCGCCGTACGACGTCGTCGTGCCGTACGGGATCTGGCGCAGCCCGTCCCACACGCGACGCTGGAACGCGGTGCCGGCGTAGCGCAGGGGCAGGTCGAAGTCGCGGAGGTCCCCCGCGAAGTAGGCCGTGAGTTGGCGCACCGCCGCGGCCAGGACCGGGTCGTCGCCCGGGTCGACCCGCTCGCCCACGTCGTCCGCCGCCGGCGAGCCGTCCGTGCGCGGCAGCCGCAGGTGCGTCACCGCACCGTCCTGCACCGCGACGACCACCGGCCCGACGGGTGAGTCGAGCACGGCGTGCACCAGCCCGCCCGCCGTCGCCGCGCTCGTCGTCGCGCCCGTCGTCGTCCCGTCCACGTCCACCATCCTGCCCCTCGCCCCCGACACGGCGGCCGGTGCGCCGCCTCCCGGACGTAGACGCCGGCCGCGCACCCGGCGTGAGGTCGCTCGACGTGCCCCGCGGGCGCGGCGACGCGCTCAGACGCGGTGCAGCGCGAGGAACCCCAGCGACGCGAGCAGCAGCGCGGGCGCGAGCCACGTCAGCACCAGCAGGTGCTGACGCCGGTGGACGCCGAGCACGCCGACCACGAGCGCGCCGACCACGGCGAACACGACGGCGTCGCCCGGGTACCGCAGCACGACCGCATACGTCACGACGGCCTCCGCGAGCCACGCCGCCGCCAGCAGCGCCGCGCCGATGCCGCGCTCCCGGTCGCCGCCGCGCCACCACGAGTGGCCCGCGAGGCCCAGCACGACGCCGCCCAGCACGCCGCACACCGCCCACACGACCAGCCACGACGTCCCCACGGGGAAGCCGCGCAGCGCCGCCGTGACGTAGTACCCGGGCACCTGCGCGAGGCACGCGAGCAGGCCCAGCAGCGCCGCGCTGCGCCGGCCGAGCGCCGTCGCACCCACCGCGAAGGGCACGACAAGCCACGGGCTGACGGCGTTCGCGAGGCCCTGGAACGGCGCGTCGAGGACGGTCTGCCCGAACGACGTGAACGACCCCGCGACGAGGCCCGCGGCGACGGCGAGGAGCGTGCGGCCGAACGCGGGCGCGAGCCGGGCGCGAGCGGAGCGGACGGGGCCGGCGACGGCGGGTGCGTCCGTGCGGGCGCGGGCGAGCGGGACGGAGGGGGACGTCATGCCGTCCAGTCTCGGCAGGGCCCGGCGGGCCGGCATCTGCCTGCGGGCGAACGTCGCGCGCGCCGGCGTCCGCCCACGGTCGTACGCCCGTCCGTCCCGGGGCACCCGCACCGGACGTGCGGCGCGGGTGCCCCGGGGACGGCCGTCAGTCGGTCGAGCGCAGGATGGTGCGGACCCCGACGAGGAGCCCGAGCCCGGCCGTCGCGGCCGCGGCGACGACGCCCCAGACCACGGCGGACGCCGTCAGGTCGCCGGCGAACAGCGCACGCTCCGCGTCGACGACCCACCGCAGCGGGTTCACCTGCGCGGCGGCCTGCATCCACCGCGGGCCGTTCTCGAGCGGCAGCAGCAGGCCCGACAGGATCATCACGGGGAACAGCACCGTCTGCTGCACGGCCCAGAACATCCACTCCTGCTTGCGCACCGCGATGGCGAGCGCGTAGCTGAGCGACCCGAGGCCGACGCCCAGCACCGCGAGCAGCGCGAGGCCGAGCACGGTGCCGACGGGGTCCGGCCGGAACCCGAACGGCAGCATGACGACGACGATCAGCAGCGCCTGCGCGACCAGCGGCACCATCTCCTTCAGCGAGCGGCCCACCAGCTGCGACGACCGCGACAGCGGCGTCACGAGGAGCCGCTCGTGCGCGCCGGTCTGCATCTCGTACTGCAGGTTCGAGCCCGTGGTCGACGTGCCGAACAGGGTCGTCATCACGAGGATCCCCGGCACGAACCACTGCCACACCGTGCCGCCGGGGACCGCCGCGCCGGCGGATCCCGCGAGCAGCGGACCGAACAGCCCGAGGAACACGAGCGGCTGGACGAGTCCGAACACCACCGAGAACGGCTCGCGGACGACCGGCCGCAGCTCGCGCGCCATGACGAGCCACACGTCGCCCCACCACCGGCGGCGCACCTCGGGCGCCGCCGGTGCGGTCGTCGTCACGGGCTCCTGCGTCGTCGTGGTCATGCCGCGTCCTTCCCGGCGGCCGCGGCCGCCTCCTGCTCGTCGGTGGCGGTCGCGTCGGCGGGTCCGCCGTCGCGCAGGCTGCGCCCCGTGAGGGCGAGGAAGACGTCGTCGAGGGTCGGGCGCACGGCCTGCGCCGCGAGGACCTCGACGCCGGCGGCGTCCGCGGCGCGCACCACGGCCGGCACGGACGCCGGGCCGTCGGCCACCCGCCCGGTCACGTGCGTGCCGGTCACCACGACCTCGCGGCCGCCGGGCAGCCGCTCGACGAGCGCGGCGAGGCGCGCCGCCTCGTCGGGGGAGGCTGCGGTGACCTCGAGCCGGTCGCCGGCCAGGTCCCGCTTGAGGCCGTCGGCGGTGTCATCGGCGATGACCCGACCGTGGTCGACGACGACGACGCGCTCGGCCATCGTGTCGGCCTCGTCGAGGTAGTGCGTCGTCAGGACGATCGTCATGTCGTGCTCGCGGCGCAGCCGCAGCACGTGCTGCCACAGGTTCGCGCGGGTGTGCGGGTCGAGCCCGGTGCTCGGCTCGTCGAGGAACAGCAGGCGGGGCGCGTGCACGAGGCCGAGCGCGACGTCGAGCCGGCGGCGCTGGCCGCCGGACAGGTCGGTCACCTTGCGGCGGGCGAGCTCGGCGAGGTCGAGGGCGTCGAGGAGCTCGTCCGCGCGGCGGCGGGCCGACGCCCGGTCGAGGCCGTACACGCGGCCCTGCACGACCAGCTCGTCGCCGACGCGCTGGGCGTGCCCGGCGCCGTTGCCCTGGCCGACGTAGCCGATGCGCCGGCGCACGAGCGCGGGCTGCGCGACGACGTCCGCGCCGGCGACCGTCGCCGTGCCGCCCGTGGGGCGGATCAGCGTGGTGAGCATGCGCATGGTGGTCGACTTGCCGGCGCCGTTGGGGCCGAGGACGGCGACGAGCTCGCCGGGCGCGACGTCGAGGTCGACGCCGCGCACGGCGTGCACGGTCTCGGTGCGGCTGACGACGAAGTCCTTCGTCAGCCCACGGGTGCGGATCATGGGGTCTCCTGCGGAGCGGTGGAGCGGCTGGGACGAGACCCACCCTTTCCCCTGTAGCGGTCAGATCCTGTCCGCCACTGCTGGCACGCTGATCTCATGTCCGGACCGTCCGCCCGCCTGCTGTCCCTGCTGTCGCTGCTGCAGTCGCGCCGCGACTGGCCCGGCGAGGTGCTCGCGGACCGGCTCGGCGTCAGCCCCCGCACCGTCCGCCGCGACGTCGACCGCCTGCGCGACCTCGGCTACCCGGTGCACGCGACGAAGGGACCCGACGGCGGGTACCGCCTCGAGGCGGGCAGCCAGATGCCGCCGCTGCTGCTCGACGACGAGCAGGTGCTCGCCCTCACCCTCGCGCTGCAGACCGCGTCCACGGGGGTGGACGGCGTCGACGAGGCGGCCGGGCGCGCGCTCGCGACGCTGCGCCAGGTCATGCCCGCCCGGCTGCGGGCGGCCGCCGACGCGCTCGCCGTCACGGTCGTCCCGCGGGACGACCGGCGCGAGCGGCCCGCGGTCCCGCCGGACGTGCTGCTCGCCGTGGGCGCCGCCGTGCGCGCCCGCGAGGTCCTGCGCTTCGACTACGACGGCGGCAGCGGCCTCGTCCTCGGCAGCGGCGCCGCCGCGTTCCGGCCGCCCCGGCGCGTCGAGCCGCACCACCTGGTCACGTGGGGCGGGCGCTGGTACCTCGTCGCGTACGACCTCGACCGCACCGACTGGCGCACGTTCCGCGTCGACCGCATGACACCCCGCGCACCGACCGGTCCCCGCGTGCCGGCGCGCGCGGTGCCGGGCGGCGACGTGTCCGCGTTCGTCGCCGACCGGCTCGGCGCGCGACCGGCGTGGCCGTGCCGCGGGGAGGTCGTGCTCGCCCTGCCCGCGGCCGAGGTCGCCCGCTGGGCGGGACGCGACGCGCTCGTGGAGCCCGTCGGCGACGACCGCGCGCGGCTGGTCACCGGGTCGTGGTCGTGGGAGGGGCTGGTGTCGATCGTGTCGATGTACGGGGTGCCGTTCGAGGTCGTCCGGCCGCAGGAGCTGCGCGACGCCGCGCGGGCGCTGGCGGACCGGCTGCTGCACGCGGCGGGGTGAGCAGCGGCGGAGCGACGGGCCCGTCTCACTGCCCGTCGGCACCCCCCGGGCCGTCGCCCGCCGACGGCCCGGTCGGGCGGGGCCGGCGGGTCACCGAGCGCCGGGACGGCGGCGCGCCGCTCCCCTCGTCGGCGCGGTCCGCGACCGGCCCGTGCGGACCGCGCCCCTCGCGCACCGGCGGCAGCACGCCGGTGGCGTCGGGGTCGTCGGCCGCGCCGGGCCCGTCGGGTCGGCGCTGCGCGCCCGCCGCGTCGGGGCGACGCTCGCCGCCGCCCGCGTCGGACGGCTCCGCCACCGCCGGCACGCCGCCGCTCGCCGCGTGCTCGCGCTCCTCGATCGCCTCCTGGCCCGGCCCGGCGAACGCCTGCGAGCGCGCGATCGCGTCGATGCTCCCGGTGAACAGGCGCGCGTCCTGGCCGGCGGGCGCGAGGCGCTGCGTGTCGTCCGACGTCCACGCCCCGGGGATCGGCAGCACGACCTTCGAGTCCCCCGCCGCGCGCGACGGGGTCCGCGTGCGTC
>NZ_JBHUZW010000101.1:0-14150 GCF_042667215.1 Cellulomonas sp. NPDC057328
CCGGCGGCGGCGACCACGCCCGCGCGGCCGGACGGGACCCGCGGACGCGGACCGCCGTCGGGTCCCCGCCGCGACGTGCCCCGACGGGGCCGCAGCAGCACGCCCACGCCACCGCGCACGCGCACGCGCGCGCCGCGCCGCGAGCGCCGCACGTCGACGCGGACGCCGACGAGCGCGGCGTCCCGCACGAGGGCGGCGGCCCGGACCCGCGCGGTGTCGTCCACGACGGCGGCCCGCGCGCCGGTCACGGTGAGGCGGCCGCCGACCGGCAGGCCGTGCACGTGCCCGGCGTCCGGGCCGGCGACCACCGCCACGTGGCCCCCGGCGAGCGCGGCGCCGGCCACGGGGTCGTCGGGCAGCGCACGCAGCCCCGCGCGCGCCCCCGGCAGGAGCGGCGGGACGCCGGCGGGGTGGGTGTCGTCGAGCACGCTCCGACCGACGTGCAGACGTGCGGCGCCGGCCGCCCAGCGGGCGTCACCGGTGAGCAGCGCGAGGTGCCGGCGCAGGGCGCCCGCCGGCAGCCCGGGGTCGACCAGGGCGTCGGTCCCGTCGTCGGTGCGGGTGCCGGTGCACGGCCAGCCGCCCGTGCCCGCACGCTGCGGGGCCGCCGAGAGGCCGGTGCCGTCGGGGGAGCCGCTGCGAGCAGAGGTGCCGTGGAGGGAGATGCGCACCGCGGCACGGTCCCGCCGCGCGCGGCGGGGCGGCGGCGGACGTCGGGCCGCGGGGGACGGCGACGGCCGCGACCGGGGCTGTGGTCGGGCGGGGACGACCCGGGGACCAGGTCGCGACGCCCGCCCGCGGCCCGTCTCGCCGCGGGCAGCACCCCACGGCACGCCGCGGGGCGCCCACGTCGTCGACGTGAGCGCCCCGCGCCGTGCCACCCGTCCACCCGGGGCCGGGGGCGCGACCTCAGTCCACCGCGAGCGCCGCGACCGGGGGCGTGCGCGCCGCCGACCGCCCGGGCAGCACCGAGGCGACGAGCCCCGCCAGCAGCGCCACGGCCAGCACGATCGCGAGGTCCGACCACGGCACCGCGAGCTGCACCTCACCGGTCGTGCCGAACACGGTGGCCGCGCCGGCCCACCCGTACAGCATCCCCAGGCCGACGCCGAGGGCGGCGCCCACGCCGGAGATGAGCATCCCCTCGACCGCGAGCATGAACCGCAGGCCGCGCCGCGAGAGCCCGATCGCCCGCAGCGTGGCCGACTCGCGGCGCCGCTCGATGACCGAGAGCGACAGCGTGTTCGCCACGCCGACGAGCGCGATGACGACCGCGACGCCGAGCAGGCCGACGACCACGGCGAGCAGCGTGTCGATGACGCGCTCGTCGGCCTCGCGCGACGCCGCCTCGCTGATGACGTCCACCTCGGAGTCGACGAGGCCGTCCCGGACCGCGGTCAGGACCGCGCCCGCGGACGCACCGTCGGCGATCCGGGCGAAGAGCACGGTCTCGGACGTGTCGATCCCCAGCGCCTCGCCGGCCGCCGCCGGCAGGTACGCCTCGTCCGCCGCGCCGGGCCGGGCGCGCACGTCGGTGCCCGGCGCGACCGGGGCGCCGGCCCCGTCGGTGAGCTCGACGGTCACGGTGCCGTCCAGGCCGGTCCACTCGGGGAGCACCGCGACGCCGTCGGCCAGCGCCGCGACGACCCTCTCGTCCTCGAGGACCGCAGCCGCGTCGTCCGCGTCGAGGACGTTCGCCGTCAGGTAGTGCTCCCCGACGAGGACCTGGTCCCGGCGGACCTCGACGGTCCGCTCGATCCCGCTCGTCCCGGCGACGAGGTCCCGCACGTCGTCCGGCATCCGCTCGCCGCTGAGGCTGTGGACGACGAGGTCCACCGGGTAGCGCTCGTCCATCGACTGCGCGAGCGAGGTCCGTGCGGAGGCGGCGCCCGTGCTCATCATCGCCACGAGGGTGACGCCGATGATCAGCGCCGTGCTCGTCGCGGCGGTGCGGCGCGGGTTGCGGACGGTGTTCGCGGCCGCGAGCCGGGCGCTCGGGCTGATGCGGCGCAGGAGCGCGCCGACGGCCGCGACGACCCGCGGCAGCCAGAACACCGCGCCGAGCAGGATGCCGACGAACGACGCGGCGCCGCCGAGCACGCCGACCAGCAGCGGCAGCATCGCGCCGACCCCGACGCCGGCGACGGCGAGCGCGACGGCGCCCAGGAGGGCGGCGACCCCGCCCACCGTGAGGAGCAGGGAGAAGGCGAGGCGGACTCGGCCGGCGCCGGCGGCCAGCGTGGGGGCGTCCACGGGGCGCAGCGCGGCGACCGGCGGGACGCGGGTGGCGACGCGGGCGGGCACGAGCGCGGCGAGGACGGTCACGGCCGTGCCGACGAGCAGCGGGAGCAGCACGACCGCGAGGGTCGGCGTCACGGTGGACGGCAGCGGCACGCCCACGTCCATGCGGCTGAGCACGGTGAGGGCGAGCTGCGCGAGGCCGACCCCGAGCAGCAGCCCGGCCGCGGAGGCGCCGACGCCCAGGATCGCGGCCTCGGTGAGCACCGACGCCCGCAGCTGGCCGCGGCGGGCACCGACGCACCGCAGCAGCGCGAGCGTGCGGGCACGCTGCGCGACGAGCACCTGGAACGTGTTCGCGATGACGAGCGCGGCGACGAGCAGGGCGACCGCCGCGAAGCCGAGGGCGACCATGACGAGGACGTTGCCGCCGTTCCCGAGCTCCTCGACGGTCTCGGCGGCCGCCTCGTCGCGCGTGCGCACCGTGGCCCCGGCGGGCAGCGCCGCGGACAGGGCGGCGCCGACCTCCTCGACGCGGCCGGGTGACGCGACGACGAGGACGCGCTCGGGGGCGGCCTCCTCGACGGTCGTGGCGCCGCTCCAGCGCAGCGCCGACGCCGGGGTGGCGAGCCCGGCGCCGCCGTACTGGCTCCAGGCCCCCGCCGGGTCCTCCACGATCCCGACGAGGCGGACCTCGGCGGTCTCCTGCTCCGGCTCCGCCGTCGCGTCGACGTCCCCGCCCTCCTCGGGGAGGGGGTACCAGGAGACCTGGAGGACGTCGCCGACCGCGGTGCCGAGGCGCTCCACCGTGGTGGCGGGCAGCGCGATCTCGTCGTCGGCGGCCGGGGTCGTGCCCTCGACCACCTCGAGGGTGGCGAGGCGCGGGTCCGACGGCGTGGCGACGAGCCGCTCGGACGTCTCGCGCGCCCCGACGCGCAGCTGGGTCCAGCCGAGGAGCACGGGGTCGGCCCCGTCGACGCCCGGCGTGGCGCGCAGCCCGGCGAGCGTCTCGTCCGTGAAGCCGTCCCGCAGGCCCACGACGAGGTCCGCCCTGCCGTAGGACGCGGTGACCGCGTCGTAGCCGGTGCGCGTGATGACGTCGCCCGCGACGAGCGTGGCGGCGACGAACGCCGCGCCGAGCGCGATGGCGACGCCGGCGGCGACGAGGCGCCCGAGGCTGCGCCGCATCTGGGAGAGGGTGAGGCGCAGCATCAGAGGTGCCCGTCCGTCCCGAGGGGCGCCTCGAGCGTGCGCAGGCCGTCGAGCGCGGCCAGCACGGACTCGGGCGACGGGTCGGCGACGTCGCCGGCGATGCGGCCGTCGGCGAGCAGCACGACGCGGTCGGCGTACGCGGCGGCGGTCGGGTCGTGCGTCACCATGACGACGGTGCGGCCGAGCTCGCGCACGGAGCGCCGCAGGAAGCTCAGCACCTCGGCGCCCGCCCGGGAGTCGAGGTTGCCCGTGGGCTCGTCGGCGAAGACGACCTCGGGCTGCGCGATGAGCGCCCGGGCGATGGCCACGCGCTGCTGCTGGCCGCCCGACAGCTCGCTCGGGCGGTGGCCCAGGCGCGCGCCGAGGCCGAGCGTGCCCACGAGCGTGTCGAACCACGCGCGGTCCACGCTCGCGCCCGCGAGGTCCAGCGGGAGCAGCACGTTCTGCTCCGCGGTCAGCATGGGGAGCAGGTTGAACGACTGGAACACGAACCCGACGCGGTCGCGGCGCAGCCGCGTGAGGTCGTCGTCGCCGAGCCGCGTGATGTCCGTCGTGCCCAGGTGCACGGTGCCGGACGACGCCTGGTCGAGGCCCGCGAGCAGGTGCATGAGCGTCGACTTGCCCGACCCGGACGGGCCCATGATCGCGGTGAACGCGCCGGCGGCGAAGTCGACGTCGACGCCGTCGAGCGCGCGGACGGCGGACGGGCCGGACCCGTAGACCTTGGTCAGGCCGCGCGCGCACGACGCCGCGGGGCGGTGCGGTGGTGCGTCGGCGGGCTCGGCGGGGCGGTGCACGGTGGTGTCCACGGGGAGGTGCTCCTTGCTCGGGTGACGATGGCCCCAGCCTCGCCCGCGGTCGGCACCCGCCGCGTCCGGCCGGCGGTGGGTCGTCGCGGGGCCCGTGTCATACCAGGGCCGCACGCGCCGGCCGCCGGTGGGCGGACGCGCCCGGTGGTCGTGGCGGGCCGGGGCGTCAGGCGCCCGGGCGGACCAGGCCCGTCTCGTACGCGACGACGACCGCCTGCACGCGGTCGCGCGCGCCCAGCTTGGCGAGGATGCGTCCCACGTGGGTCTTGACCGTCGCCTCGGCGACGAACAGGTCCTGCCCGATCTCCGTGTTCGAGCGTCCCCGCGCCATGAGCACGAGCACCTCGCGCTCGCGGTCGGTGAGCTGCGCGACCGCCTGGTGGGCCGGGTCGTCGGCCGCCGCGGGCTCGTCGGACGGCAGCGCCGTGACGAGGTGCTCGAGCAGGCGCCGCGTGCTCGACGGGGCGATCACCGCGTCCCCGCGGTGGACCGTGCGGATCGCGGCGAGCATCTCCTCGGGCGGTGCGTCCTTCAGCAGGAAGCCGCTCGCGCCGGCGCGGATCGCGCTGAGCACGTACTCGTCGAGGTCGAACGTGGTGAGGACGATGACGCGCGGCGCCGGGTGCTCCGCCGTGCCGCGCGCGACGATCTGCTCGGTCGCCTCGAGACCGTCCATCGTCGGCATGCGGACGTCCATGAGCACGACGTCGACGGGGCCGGTCGCCGTGCGCGCGGCCGGGTCGAGCGTGCGGACCGCCTGCGCGCCGTCGCCCGCCTCGAGGACCACCTCGAGGTCGGGCTGCGAGTCGATCACCATGCGGAACCCGGCCCGGACGAGCTGCTGGTCGTCGACGAGGGCGACGCGCACGCGGTCGTCGTGGTCGGGTCGGCCGGGGTCCGAGGTGGTCACGCGGGGTGTCCTTCCGTGGGGGCGGGGGCGGCGGTCGCCCCGCTGCGTGCAGCCGCGGACGGCTGCGGTGCCGGCGGCCGCGGTGCGGGGGCCGCGGCGTCGTCCGTGGTCGTGGACCTGGCCGGGGCCGGGGCGGGCGGCGCCGCCGTCGCGCGCGTGGCCGGCGCCGGGCCGGTGCTCGCGGACGACGGCGTCGGCAGCTGCACGCGCACCCGGTAGCCGCCGCCGGGCCGGGGGCCCGCCGTGACGGTGCCGCCGAACATCGCGGCCCGCTCCCGCATGCCGACGAGACCCTGGCCGAGCCCGTCGCTGTCCGCCGCCGCGCCGCGCCCGTCGTCGCTGACCTCGAGGGTCACGGCGCGGGGGAGCCACTGCAGCATGACGGTGACGGACGGGTCCGGCCCGGCGTGCTTGAGGACGTTCGTCAGCGACTCCTGCGCGATCCGGTACACGGTCAGCCCGGCGCCGGGCGGCAGGTGGCGCGGCGTCCCGAGGCGCACGAGCGAGGCACGCATGCCGCTGACCCGCATCTGCGCGACGAGCGTCTCGAGGTCGTCGACGGCCGGCTGCGGCGTCGTCACGAGCGCCGCGGCGCCCGCCGGTCCCGGTTCGGCCGTGCCCGCAGGGGACGGTCCGTCCGCGGCCGTCCCGCCGGGGCGCGACGTGCCCGCGTCGGCGCGCAGGACCCCGAGCAGGCGGCGCATGTCGGTGAGCGCGGCACGCCCGGTCTCCGCGATGGTGCCGAGCGCGCGCGTCGCGGCGGCGGGGTCGGCGGCGGCGGCGTACCGGCCGCCGTCGGCCTGCGCGATCATCACGGACAGGCTGTGCGCGACGATGTCGTGCATCTCGCGCGCGATGCGGGCGCGCTCGGTCGCGGCGCCGATGACCGCCTGCTGGTCGCGCTCGACCTCGAGCCGCTCGGCACGGTCGACGAGCGCCTCCAGGTGCTCGCGACGGCTGCGGCGCACGAGCCCGAAGGCGAAGACCGCCAGGAACATCGAGCCGACGACGACCGACATGACGACGGCGGCCGGCCAGTAGAACGCGCCGTGCACGCCGAGCAGCACGGTCATGAGCAGCGTGCCGACGACGGCGCCGCCGAAGCCCACCCGGTAGGCCCAGCGCGGGCCGTGCACCGTCAGGGAGTACAGCGCCACCAGCACGACGAGGTCCGCCGGGAAGATGAGGGGGAGACCCGCGAGCATGTGGACGAGCGCGGCCGTGTACACCGCCACGGCGCTCACGACGGGACGGGTGCGGCGCCACGCCAGCGGGGCGATCATGGCGGCCGCCGCCAGCCGGGTGCCGTTGTGGGCCGCGGCGGGCGCCGCCGACAGGTCGACGGCGATCGTGCCCATGACGAGCCAGAGCACCGCAGCGCCCGAGGCGTCGACGGCGAAGCGGTGGGACTCCTCCCACCGCAGCAGGCGGTCCCACCACGTCACGCCCCGAGCGTAGGCCGACCCCGGCGCGCGGGCGTGCGCCCCGGGTCGGACGACGCGCGCGCCACCGTCCCCCTGCGGGCGCACGCCGCGGGCCGCGACATGACCGCGACGTGACCTGCGGCACGCCGTCCCGTGGGACGTGGGGGTGGCGGACCTGGGGAGTCCGTGACCTAGCATGGCCCGATGACCGAGGTGCTGCTGGCGGAGGACGACCCCGCGATTGCCGAGCCTTTGGCGCGCGCGCTGGGTCGTGAAGGGTACGACGTGCGCGTGCAAGGCACGGGTCAAGGCGCGATCGACGGCGCCGCGACCGCGGACCTCGTCGTGCTCGACCTCGGGCTGCCGGACATGGACGGCCTCGACGTCGCCCGCGCGATCCGCAGCCAGGGGCTGACGACGCCCGTGCTCGTGCTGACGGCCCGTGCCGACGAGGTCGACCTCGTCGTCGGCCTGGACGCCGGCGCCGACGACTACGTCACGAAGCCGTTCCGCCTCGCCGAGCTGCTCGCGCGGGTGCGGGCGCTGCTGCGCCGCACGGTCGGCGACCCGCAGGACGAGGACGAGCTGCACGCGCAGGACGTCCGCGTCGACGTCGCCGCGCACCGCGCCTTCCAGGGCGAGCGCGAGCTGCACCTGACCGCCAAGGAGTTCGACCTGCTGCGCGTCCTCGTCGGCGCGTCCGGCACGGTCGTCTCCCGCGACGCGCTCATGCGCGAGGTCTGGGGCTCCGACCCGACGGGCTCCACCAAGACGCTCGACATGCACGTGTCGTGGCTGCGGCGCAAGCTCGGCGACGACGCGAACGCGCCGCGCTACGTGACGACGGTGCGCGGCATGGGCTTCCGGTTCGAGGCGGGCGGTGCGTCCGTCACCGCGGGCGCGCCGGACGCGGAGCGGCTCGACCGGGCCTGACCCGTGCGCCGTCGCGTCCTGCAGGCGACGATCGCCGCCGTCACGGCGGCCGTCGTCCTCCTGGGTTTCCCCCTGGCGTTCCTCGGCGCGCAGCTCGTGCGCGAGAACGAGGTGCGCGAGCTCGAGGTCCGCGCCGAGTCCGTCGCGCGCACGATCGACTTCCGCGTCGACCAGGACATCGCGCTCAGCGACCGCATGCTCGAGCCCTACACCGGCGTCGAGGGCGGGACCGTCGCGTCCGTGACGGTGCGGACCGCCGACGGCGAGACGTACCGCGCCGGCCCGCAGGTGCAGGGCCGCGCCGTGCAGGTCGAGGCGACGTCGGACACCGTGGCGACGGTCGTGCTCGAGGCGTCCTGGTGGGACGTGTTCTGGCTGTCCGCGCGCGTCATCGCCCTCGTCGTCGTGGCCGCCGTCGTGGCGTTCGGCGCCGGCATCGCGATGGCGATCTGGCAGGCGAACCGGCTCGCCGCCCCCCTCGTCTACCTGGCGGCGTCGGCCGAGCAGCTGGGGTCCGGGCAGGTGCGCCCGCAGCTCGAGCCGTCCGGCGTCGAGGAGATCGACCTCGTCGCGGCCGAGCTCGCGCGCAGCGCCGACCGCATGGCGGGGCGGCTGGCGGCCGAGCGGCAGTTCGCGTCGGACGCCTCGCACCAGCTCCGCACGCCGCTGACGGCGCTGTCCATGCGGCTCGAGGAGATCATGCTCGCCGCGGGCGAGCCCGAGGTGCGCGAGGAGGCCCGCATCTCGCTCGAGCAGGTCGAGCGGCTGGTGCGCGTCGTGGACGACCTGCTCACGCGCTCGCGGCGCGCGCAGGGCGGCACGACGGAGGCGATCCACCTGCGCGAGGTCGTGCACCAGCAGGAGGAGGAGTGGGCGCCGACGTTCGCCGCGGCGGGCCGCCGCCTGGTCGTCGACGTCGACGCCGCCACGCAGGTGCTCGCGACGCCCGGCGCGCTCGCGCAGGTGCTCGCCACGCTCATCGAGAACTCGCTCAGGCACGGCGCCGGCACCACGACGGTCCGCTCGCGCGCGGGCGGGCCGGCGCGCACGGTCGTCGTCGAGGTCGGCGACGAGGGCGCGGGCGTCCCGGACGAGCTGGCGCCGCGGATCTTCGAGCGCGAGGTGACGTCGGGCGCCGGCACGGGGCTCGGCCTGGCCCTCGCGCGCGACCTGGCGAACGCGGACGGCGGTCGCCTCGAGCTGGCGCAGCGCCGCCCGGCGGTGTTCGCGCTGTTCCTGTCGGGCGTCCCGGCGTCGCTGCGACCGGACGTCGTGCTGCCGCGCGGGGCCATGGTGTCCGTGCGGCGCGACCGCCGCAGGTAGGTCCGTGGGGCGGGTCCTGCCGCCTAGGGTGGGGCCTCACGACGACGCAGGGAGGGTGGCGTGCGGGCGATCGACCCGGTTCTGCAGCACTACGCATGGGGATCGACCACGGCGATCCCGGAGACGCTCGGCGTCGTCCCGGACGGCACGCCCATCGCCGAGGCCTGGTACGGCGCTCACGGCTCCGCGCCCTCGCCGGTCGGCCCGGAGGGCGCGCGGACGACCCTCGACCGCCTTGTCTCCGAGGACCCGCACGGCGTGCTCGGCGACGACGTCGCGGTGCGCTTCGGCGGCAGGCTCCCGTACCTGCTGAAGGTCATCGCGGCTGCCGCGCCGCTCTCGCTCCAGGTGCACCCGACCCCCGAGCAGGCCCGCGCGGGGTACGCCGCAGAGGAGGAGCGCGGCATCGCGCTCGACGACCCGCGGCGCAGCTACAAGGACCAGAACCACAAGCCGGAGCTCGTGTACGCGCTCAGCCACTTCGAGGCGCTGATCGGTTTCCGCGCGGCGCGACGCACGGCCGAGATCCTCCGGGGCGTCGACCACCCGGTCGCCCAGCGACTGCACGACGTCGTGACGGCGGACCCGACGGCGGACGGCGTG
The DNA here is from genome assembly GCF_042667215.1 of Cellulomonas sp. NPDC057328. Lineage (NCBI taxonomy): Bacteria > Bacillati > Actinomycetota > Actinomycetes > Micrococcales > Cellulomonadaceae > Cellulomonas > Cellulomonas sp. NPDC057328. The sequence continues at coordinate 9,453 of NZ_JBHUZW010000101.1, forward strand.
CGTGCGGCGTTCGGCGAGCTCGTGGGGGAGGAGACGCGACCGTCCCCGGCGGAAGTCGACGAGCTGGGCGAGATCTTCGCGCGGCGGCTGCGCGAGGGTTCCCCGGCGCCGCGCACGGACCGGGCGGTGTCCACGCTCGCCCAGGCGTACCCGGGCGACCCCGGCGCGGTCACAGCCCTGCTGCTCAACCCCGTCACGCTGCGCCCCGGCGAAGCGTGCTTCGTCCCCGCCGGCGCCGTACACGCATATCTCAGCGGGTCCGCTGTCGAGGTGATGGCCAACTCCGACAACGTGCTGCGTGCTGGGCTGACGCCCAAGCATGTTGACGTCCCCGAGCTGCTGCGGACCGTCGACTGCGTGGCGGCACCGCCCATCCGCATCGCGCCGGAGCGGTCGTTCGACGCTACCGAGGTGTTCTACGTGCCGGTGGACGACTTCGAGCTGTCCGTCACGCGGCTCACCGACGGTCGCCCGGCGCGGCTGCCCGGTGTCGGTCCGCGGATCGTCCTGTGCCTCGAGGGGTCGAGCAGCCTGCAGGGCGCGCACGGTCACCACGAGCTCGCGTCGGGTCAGGCCGTGTTCGTCTCCGCCGACGACGGCCCGCTCGTCGTGCAGGGCTTCGGCCGGCTGGTGCAGGCCTCGGTGCCCTGACGGCTAGGCTCGTCGCCCGTGACACCACCGACCGTGGCCGTCGTGGGCGGCGGACAGCTCGCCCGCATGATGGCCGGACCCGCCACCGCGCTCGGCGTGCACCTGCGCGTGCTCGTCGAGGCACCCGGCTCGTCGGCCGCGCAGGCCGTCGCGGACGCGCCCGTGGGCGCCGCCTCCGACGTGGCCGCCGTGACGGCGCTCGTCGCCGGCGCCGACGTCCTCACCTTCGAGCACGAGCACGTGCCCGCCGAGGTGCTCGCCGCGGTGGCCGCCGCGGGCGTGCCCGTGCAGCCCGGCCCCGACGCCCTGCTGCACGCCCAGGACAAGGTCGTGATGCGCGAGCGGCTGACCGCGCTCGGCGTCCCGTGCCCGCGCTGGGCGCCGATCGCGTCGGCCGGGGACCTGACCGCGTTCCTCGCCGCGTCGGGCGGACGCGCCGTCGTGAAGACCGCCCGCGGCGGGTACGACGGCAAGGGCGTGCGGGTCGTGCGCGACGCCGCCGACGTGGCCGACTGGCTCGCCGCCGCGGCCGACGGCACCGGTCCGCGCCTGCTCGTCGAGGAGCTCGTGCCGTTCCGCCGCGAGCTCGCCGCCCTGGTCGCGCGCACGCCGTCCGGCGCCTCGGTCACGTGGCCCGTCGTCGAGTCGGTGCAGCGCGACGGGGTGTGCGCCGAGGTCGTCGCGCCGGCGCCCGACCTCGACCCGGTGACGGCCGCCGCGGCCGAGGACGTCGCGCGCCGCGTCGCCGAGGGGCTGGGCGTCACGGGCGTCCTCGCCGTCGAGATGTTCGAGGTGGCCGACCCGGACGGCGGCGCGCCGCGCGTGCTCGTCAACGAGCTCGCCATGCGTCCCCACAACTCCGGCCACTGGACGATCGACGGCGCCGTCACGAGCCAGTTCGAGCAGCACCTGCGCGCCGTGCTGGACCTGCCGCTCGGCGGCACCGCGGCACGTGCACCGTGGACCGTGATGGTCAACCTGCTCGGCAGCGACCTCGACGACCCCACCGACGCGCTGCCCGCCGTGCTCGCGGCGGACCCGGGCGCCAAGGTGCACCTGTACGGCAAGGCGGTGCGGCCCGGGCGCAAGCTCGGGCACGTCAACGTCAGCGGCCCCGACCTCGAGGACGTCCGCGCCCGTGCACGGGCCGCCGTCGCGCTGCTGCGCGGCGAGACGTCCGCACCCCACCACGGAGGAACGGCATGAGCGGCACGCCCCTGGTCGGCATCGTCATGGGGTCGGACTCCGACTGGCCGGTCATGCAGGCGGCCGCCGACGCGCTCGGCGAGTTCGGCGTGCCCGTCGAGGTCGACGTCGTCTCGGCCCACCGCCAGCCCGACAAGATGGTCGCGTACGGCCGGTCGGCCGCCGACCGCGGCCTGCGGGCGGTCGTCGCCGGCGCCGGGGGAGCGGCCCACCTGCCGGGCATGCTCGCCGCCCTCACGCCGCTGCCGGTGATCGGCGTGCCCGTGCCGCTGGCGCACCTCGACGGCATGGACTCGCTGCTGTCGATCGTGCAGATGCCCGCCGGCGTGCCCGTGGCGACCGTCTCGGTCGGCGGCGCGCGCAACGCGGGCCTGCTGGCCGTGCGGGTCCTGGCGGCCGGCACGGACGCGGAGGCGCTGCGACTGCGCGAGGCGATGACGACGTTCCAGGACGGGCTGCGTGCCCAGGCCGACGCCAAGGGCGAGCGGCTGCGCGGGCTCGCGCAGCGACCGCCGACCGGCTTCACGGCCTGACGTCACCCGGGCGCGGCACGGCGCGGGTCCGGCCGCGCCGGGCACCGGCCCTCGCGGTGCGGGGGCGTGTGCGCGTGCCTACCGTCGTGGGGTGACGTCGGCCCCGCCCCGCCCCGCCGCGCCGGCCGCCGGCCCCGGCGCGCCTCCCGAGCGTCCGCGCGGCCCGCGGCTCGTCGCGCTCGACGCCCTGCGCCTGCTCGCGGCGGTCGCGGTCGTCGTCTACCACTTCACCGCGCGGCAGGCCTCGGTGTGGGGGCCGGATCAGGACCGCCTCGTCGGACCGGTCGCCGCGTGGACGTCGTACGGGTCGCTCGGCCCGGAGCTGTTCTTCGTCATCTCGGGCTTCGTCATCCTCATGACGGCGTGGGGGCGGACGACGGTGGCGGTCGTCGCGTCGCGGATCGGCCGGCTCTACCCGTCGTACTGGGTGGCGGTGCTGCTCACGGGTTTGCTGCTGCTCGTCGTGTGGCCCGAGGGCAAGCACGTGACGCCGGGGCAGGTGGCGGTCAACCTCACGATGTTCCAGTCGGCCCTCGGCGTGCCGCACGTCGACGGCGTGTACTGGACGCTCTGGACCGAGCTGCGGTTCTACCTGCTGGTCGGCGTCCTCGTGCTCCTCGGGGTGACGCGGCGGCGGGTGCTCGTGGTCGCGTTCCTGTGGCCGCCGGTCGCGCTGCTCGCCGCGCGCCTCGGCCTGGACGACCTCGCGACGCTGCTGATCGCCGACTACGCGCCGCTGTTCGCCGCCGGCATGGCGCTCTTCCTCGTGCACCGCGAGGGCCACCGGGTGCTGCCGTGGGCGGCCGTGGTCGCGAACACGGCCCTCGCGGTCGTGCTCGTCACGCCGTCGCGCGCGGCCGTGCTCGAGCGGGTGACGGGGATCGCGCCGTCCACGGCCGGTCTCGCCGTGGGCGTCGCGGCCTGCGTGGCGCTGGTCGCGCTCGTCGCGCTGACACCGCTCGCCCGGGTCGACCGGCCGTGGGTCGTCGCGGCCGGCGCGCTCACGTACCCGCTGTACCTCGTGCACCAGTACTGGGGGCTGTGGACGATCGGCCTCGTGGCCGGGCGCGTCCCCGCGTGGGCGGCCGTCGCCGCCGCGGTGGCGGTCTCGCTGGCGCTCGCGTGGCTCGTGCACCGGCTCGTCGAGGCGCCGTACGCGCCCGCGCTGCGCCGCGCGAGCGAGCGTGGCCTGGTGCGCGCCCGCGACGCCTTGCTGACCCGTCTCAACCACGGGCCGCGCGCCCTCGACGAGGCGGGCCGGCTCGGGATCGTCGGCGCTCAGCCGGCGGGGATGCCGCCGACGGGCCCGGGGGGCAGCGTGCCGTCGCGCACCGCGGCGAAGAACGGCGGCGTCGCCGCCTCGTCCAGCAGCACGGCGGAGCCGATGCCGCCGGGCCGGTAGTCCATGGTCGCGATGGGCGGCGTGCCGGTGATGCCCTCGGGGCCGTTCGCCGCGCGGAACGCGAGGGCGAGGCGGGCGACGTCGAGTGCGCCGGTGCTCTCGTCGAACGTGAGCGCGCCCGTGCCGGCGTCGACGAGCGCGACCTGCGCGCCCGGCCGCACGGCGAGCGCGCCGGGCGACACCTTGGCCACGACGGCGCCGATGAGCTGGCGCTGGCGCAGCGCGCGGCCGACGTCGCCCTGAGGGTCCGCCTTGCGCATGCGCGCGAAGGCCAGCGCCTGCGTGCCGTCGACGTCGTGGCAGCCGGGCGTCCACACCATGCCCGAGTCCGGGTCGTCGACCGCACCGTCGTAGCAGAGGTTGACCCCGCCGACGGCGTCCACCACGTGCGCGACGCCGCCCATGCCGATCTCGGCGTAGTGGTCGACCGTCAGCCCGGTGAGACCCTCGACGGTCTGCACGAGCAGCGGCGCACCACCCCACGCGAAGGCCGAGTTGAGCTTCGAGCCGCCGTGGCCGGGGACGTCGACGTACGTGTCGCGCGGCAGCGAGACGAGCGCGGTCGGCCCGCTGTCCGGGACGTGCAGCAGGAGGATCGTGTCGGTCCGCTGGCCCTCGGTCCCGTCCTCGGCGATGCCGCCCTCGTCGCCGCGCGCGTCCGAGCCGGCGAGCAGGTACGTCGTGCCCGGGGTGTCGGCCGCGCCGGACAGCGCGGGCGTGTGCTGCAGCTTGCCGCCCGCCCACAGCAGCAGGCCCACCGGCCAGGCGATGAGCACGACGAGCAGCAGCAGACCGACGACGGCGGCCAGCCGGCGCGGGCGGAGACGGGGGCGGGCGCTCGGCGGCGGCCCGCCGGCGGGCGGGCCCGCCGGGCGCGGCGACGCGCGCGGCGCCGGGGGCCGGCCC
>NZ_JBHUZW010000102.1:0-8083 GCF_042667215.1 Cellulomonas sp. NPDC057328
GCCCACCCCCGGCGGGTGGGCGCCGCCGGCCCGGGCTCCGGGCACCGGGAGGAGGACCAGGTCGTGGACGACGACGCCAAGATCTACGTCATCTCCGTCGCCGCGCAGCTCGCGGGCATGCACCCGCAGACGCTGCGCCAGTACGACCGGCTGGGGCTCGTGCAGCCCGGCCGCACGCGCGGCCGCGGCCGGCGGTACTCGCACCGGGACATCCAGATGCTCCGCGAGGTGCAGCGCCTGTCGCAGGACGAGGGCGTCAACCTCGCCGGCATCAAGCGGATCCTCGAGCTCGAGGCCGAGGTGCGGCAGCTGCGCCGCCAGGTCGAGTTCCTGCGCACGCTCGTCGACCCGGGCCGGCGCGTGTTCACCGCCGACCCCACCGGGAACGTCGTGGCGGACCGCCGGCACCCGCTCGCGGAGCCGGTGCCCGCCCGCCGCACGGCCCGGTGGGTGCCGCGCCAGCTGGTCGCGGGCCCGTCGGCGCAGCGCCGCGACGGCTGACTTCCATCCACCGGGACCGCCCGACCGCGAACCCGCGATCGGGCGGGTCCGGCGTCCCTTCGCCTGCACGATCGCGGGTTCGCGGTGGCGGGTGTCCCACCGCGTGCCCGAGTTGAGGACACCCGTCGGCGGGGAGCGTCTGGGCCGATCGGGTGATCCGGGCGGCGTGCGGTGTCGCAATCGGACATACCGGACGACGATGGCCGGACCGCCGCGGTCCGCGGTCGCCGCCGGCGGTGCGTCCCGCGTGACCGCGCCCCCGACGAAGGGCCCGCCCGTGTCCGACGCCCCCGCCGTGCCGCCCGCACTCGGTCCTCACGACATCGCCGCCGACCGGGAGCGGGTGCGCCGCCGCCGGGTCGTGCGCCTGTGCGTCGTCGCGCTCGCGGTCGAGGCGTACGTCATCTGGGCGGCGGTCACCGGGCGCCCGCTCGTGGTGCTGCCCGAGGTCGACCCGCTCGTCGTCGCGCCGGTCGTCTTCTTCATCGCGCTCATCGCGCTCCTGCTCGGCACGCAGGTGGGTGCCGGCCGCTCGCCGCACGTCACCTACCGGCCGGAGCAGGTGGACGTCACGCTCGACGACGTCGTGGGCATCGACCCGATCGTCGACGACGTGCGCCGCTCCATCGACCTCTTCCAGACGCACCGCCGGTTCGCCGACCAGATGGGCGGCACCCCGCGCCGCGGCCTGCTGTTCGAGGGCCCGCCCGGGACGGGCAAGACGCTGACCGCCAAGGCGATGGCCGCCGAGGCGGGCGTGCCGTTCCTGTTCGTCTCCGCGACGAGCTTCCAGTCGATGTACTACGGGGCGACGGCTCGCAAGATCCGCACGTACTTCCGCGCGCTGCGCACCGCCGCCCGCAAGGAGGGCGGCGCGATCGGGTTCATCGAGGAGATCGACGCGATCGCCCTGCGCCGCGGCGGGCTGCTCGGCATGCAGGAGCGGGCCGCGTTCGTGACGGTCCCGTCGACGCATGCGCTGCTGACCGGCCACGGGACGGGCGTCGTGCGCGACGCCATGGTCTCGGAGGGGACGGGCGGCGTCGTCAACGAGCTGCTCGTGCAGATGCAGTCGTTCGACGAGCCGGTCGGCCTCGACCGCGTCGTCAACCGGCTGATCGCCGCGGTGAACCTGCTGCTGCCGTCGCACCGCCAGCTCAAGCAGCGCAAGCCGGTGCGGGCGCCGATCCTGCTCATCGCCGCGACCAACCGCGCCGACCACCTCGACCCGGCGCTGCTGCGGCCCGGCCGGTTCGACCGCCGCCTCACGTTCAACCCGCCCGACGCGCACGGCCGCCGCGCCCTCGTCGACCACTTCCTCGCGCGCCGCGCGCACCACCCGGAGCTCGACGAGCCCGCGCTGCGCGACCGCGTCGCGGCGGCGACGAACGGGTGGACGCCCGTCATGGTCGAGCACCTGCTGGACGAGGCGCTGGTCAACGCGCTGCGCCGCGGCGACTCGGCGATGCGGTACGTCGACGTCGAGCACGCGCGCATCACCGAGCTCGTCGGCATCGGGCACCCCGTGACGTACACCGCGCAGGAGCGCACGCTCATCGCGACGCACGAGGCCGGGCACGCTGTCACGGCATGGCTCGTGGCGCCGAACCGCACGCTCGAGGTGCTCACGATCGTCAAGCGGGGGAGCGCGCTGGGCCTGCTCGCGCACGGCGACTGCGAGGAGGTCTACACGCGCACGACGTACGACCTGCGTGCGCTCGTGCAGATCGCGATGGGCGGCATGGTCGCGGAGGAGCTGTTCTTCGGGCAGACGACGACGGGCCCGGCGTCCGACCTCGCGGCGGCGACGCGCACGGCGGCGCAGATGGTGGGCGCGGCCGGCATGACGGGCTCGCTGGTGTCGTTCGCCGCCATGGACAAGGACCTCGTGTCGTCGGTCATCGGCGACCCGCTGGCGCGCACGCAGCTCGAGGACGTGCTCGACAGCGCGCGGGCGACCGTCCGCCGCCTGCTCGCGAGCAACCGCGACCTCGTCGAGGCGCTGCGCGACGCGCTGCTCGAGCGGTACGAGCTCATCGGCGAGGAGATCACCGGCGTGCTGGAGAAGGCCGTCGCGGACCGCCCCGACGGCGTCCGCCCGGTGCCGCCGGCGGAGCACCTGCGCATCGCCTGACGCGCACGGCCCACGGACCCGGCGCCACGGCGCCGGGCGGGATGCCGGTCCCCGTCCCCGGCACGGGACGCGGGGCCGGCATCTCGTGCGTCGGGGCCCGGGGGCGCCGCCTCGGCGTGCGGGTGTGAGCGGACGCACGGGACCTTGGACCCGTGCGTCATCCCACCAGGTGAGACAATGGAGGGGCCGGTGACCCCGGCGCCCAGCAACCCACCCGCGCCTACGAGGAGCGTCCGCCGTGTCCGTCCTGACCCTCACCCGCCGACCGTCCACCCCGCTGCCCGTCCGCACGCGCCTGCGTCACCTGCGCGAGACGGTCCGCTACGCGCCCGCCCCGTACTTCGAGGGCGGCCTGCGCCGGCGCCTGCGCTTCGTCGGCTACGTCGCCGGCAGCGTCCTGCTGTGGACCACCCTCACCCTCGTCGTCCTGACGGGCCTCGGCCGGGCCCTGGCGACGATCGGCTGACGCGCCCGTCGCACGTCCCGCACGAGCCGCCCCCGCACCGCCGCGGGGGCGGCTCGCGGCGTCCCGGGGGTCGCCACGTGCGACTCGCCGCCCGACGCGCCGGGCCCGTCGCGGGTGCTATCCGGACATCCCGCCCACATCGCCTGTGGACGGCCGTGGGGGTGTCGCCCGCACGGTTGTGGACGACTGTGGGCGACGCGTCGGCGTGTCGGTGGGCGGGTGTACGAAGGTGCACGTCAGGGGCTCGCGGAGCCGTCCACAGGCGGTGCACGACCCCGGCCACAGGGTGAAAAACGACACGTCTGTAACACAACACCTAGTGGTGTTGGCGCTGTCAGACCCCAGGTGTAGTGTCTAGATCGACGGTTCGCCCCCACGCACTCGTGGTCGGCGGACCCCCGGCAGGGACCGCTCGGCGGCCCGCGCGCCAGGGGTCCGGCACGGCTCGGGACGCGGTCGGCGGGGCCGTCAGGGGACATCAGCCACACGAGCATCGAGGGACATCGCGATGACGATCACGGTCTACAGCAAGCCGGCGTGCGTGCAGTGCACGGCGACCTACCGCGCCCTCGACAAGCTCGGGCACGACTACACGGTCGTCGACATCTCCGAGGACGCCGACGCCCGCGACTACGTCATGTCGCTCGGCCACCTCCAGGCGCCCGTCGTGGTCGCCGGTGGCGAGCACTGGTCGGGCTACCGCCCCGACCGCATCAAGGCGCTCGCGGAGCAGCTGGCCGGCCAGGTCGCCTGACGCGACGCCCAGCGGTCGGTGCGCACCCGCGCCGATCCACGGACGCCCCGGGTCGGCGCCGGTCACGAACCGCGTCGGCCCGGCGGGCACTCCTCGGTCCGGCGGCCTCGGCCGCCGGACCGCAGCACGTCCACCGCGCGGTGAGGGTCGCCGCGGCATGCCCGGGAACGGTCGAGACAGGGAGAGGGGCCCCGCCATGGCGTCGCTCGTCTACTTCTCCTCCGCCTCGGGCAACACCCACCGCTTCGTCGAGAAGCTGGGGGTGCCGGCGCAGCGGATCCCGCTGAGGCCGACCGACCCCTTCCTGCGCGTCACCGAGCCGTACGTGCTGATGCTCCCCACCTACGGCGGGGGCAACGGCGAGGGCGCGGTGCCGCGGCAGGTCGTCAGGTTCCTCAACGACGAGGGCAACCGTGCCCTGATCCGCGGCGTCGTCGCGGCAGGCAACACGAACTTCGGAGCGGCGTACTGCATCGCGGGCGACATCGTGGCCGCGAAGTGCCACGTGCCCTACCTGTACGCGTTCGAACTCATGGGAACAGCCGAGGACGTCACGCGCGTCCGCGACGGATTGGGACGATTTTGGCAGCGACGGTCGCAGATACCCGCGTAGAGCTGACGGGGCTGGACTACCACGCCCTCAACGCCATGCTCAACCTGTACGACGCGGACGGCAGGATCCAGTTCGACAAGGACCGGGAGGCGGCGCGGCAGTACTTCCTGCAGCACGTCAACCAGAACACGGTCTTCTTCCACGACCTGGAGGAGAAGCTCGACTACCTCGTCGAGAACAAGTACTACGACCCGGCCGTCCTCGCGCAGTACGACCGCGAGTTCGTGAAGTCGCTGTTCCAGTACGCGTACTCGAAGAAGTTCCGCTTCCAGACGTTCCTCGGCGCGTTCAAGTACTACACCTCGTACACGCTGAAGACGTTCGACGGCAAGCGGTACCTCGAGCGCTTCGAGGACCGCGTGACGATGGTGGCCCTCGCGCTGGCGGAGGGGGACCAGGACTTCGCGACCAACCTCGTCGACGAGATCGTCTCCGGGCGCTTCCAGCCGGCGACGCCGACGTTCCTCAACCTCGGCAAGGCGCAGCGCGGCGAGCCCGTCTCCTGCTTCCTGCTGCGCATCGAGGACAACATGGAGTCCATCGCGCGCGGGATCAACTCCGCCCTGCAGCTGTCCAAGCGCGGCGGCGGCGTGGCCCTGCTGCTCTCGAACATCCGCGAGCACGGCGCGCCGATCAAGCACATCGAGAACCAGTCGTCCGGCGTCATCCCCGTGATGAAGCTGCTCGAGGACTCGTTCAGCTACGCCAACCAGCTCGGCGCGCGCCAGGGCGCCGGCGCGGTGTACCTGCACGCGCACCACCCGGACATCTACCGCTTCCTCGACACCAAGCGCGAGAACGCGGACGAGAAGATCCGCATCAAGACGCTCTCGCTCGGTGTCGTCATCCCGGACATCACGTTCGAGCTGGCCAAGAAGAACGAGCCGATGTACCTCTTCTCGCCGTACGACGTCGAGCGCGTCTACGGCGTGCCGTTCGCCGACGTGAACGTCACCGAGAAGTACTACGAGATGGTCGACGACGCGCGCATCCGCAAGACCAAGATCAACGCGCGGGAGTTCTTCCAGACCCTCGCCGAGATCCAGTTCGAGTCCGGCTACCCGTACGTGATGTTCGAGGACACGGTCAACCGTGCGAACCCCATCAAGGGCAAGATCACGCACTCGAACCTGTGCTCGGAGATCCTCCAGGTCGCGACGCCGTCCACCTTCAACGAGGACCTGTCGTACGCCGAGGTCGGCCGCGACATCTCCTGCAACCTCGGCTCGATGAACATCGCCCTGTCGATGGACTCGCCGGACCTCGGCAAGACGGTCGAGACGGCGATCCGCGCGCTCACCGCGGTGTCCGACCAGACGGACATCGAGTCGGTGCCGTCGATCAAGCGGGCGAACGCCGGCGGCCACGCCATCGGCCTCGGCCAGATGAACCTGCACGGCTACCTCGCGCGCGAGCGGATCCACTACGGGTCGGACGAGGGCCTCGACTTCACGAACATCTACTTCTACACGGTCGCCTACCACGCGATCCGTGCCTCGAACCTGCTCGCGCAGGAGCGCAAGGCGTCGTTCTACGGCTTCGAGGACTCGAAGTACGCGACGGGCGAGTACTTCACGAAGTACGTCGAGAAGGAGTGGACGCCCCGCACGGCCCGCGTCGCCGAGCTGTTCGCGGCCGCCGGCGTGCACATCCCCACGCAGGACGACTGGCGTGAGCTGGCCGCCCTCGTGCGCGAGCACGGCCTGTACAACCAGAACCTGCAGGCGGTCCCGCCGACCGGCTCGATCTCGTACATCAACCACTCGACGAGCTCGATCCACCCGATCGCGTCGAAGATCGAGATCCGCAAGGAGGGCAAGATCGGCCGCGTGTACTACCCGGCGCCGTTCATGACGAACGACAACCTGGAGTACTACGCCGACGCCTACGAGATCGGCTACGAGAAGATCATCGACACGTATGCCGAGGCCACGCAGCACGTGGACCAGGGCCTGTCGCTGACCCTGTTCTTCAAGGACACCGCCACCACGCGCGACCTGAACAAGGCGCAGATCTACGCGTGGAAGAAGGGCATCAAGACCATCTACTACATCCGGCTCCGCCAGCTCGCGCTCGAGGGGACCGAGGTCGACGGGTGCGTCAGCTGCATGCTCTGACGCCCCGACACCCGAGCGACGTGACGACGAGGAACCGAGGAACGACATGATGAGCCCCACGGGCAAGCTGAAGCTGGTCGACCGCGTGTCGGCGATCAACTGGAACCGCCTCCAGGACGAGAAGGACCTCGAGGTCTGGGACCGCCTGGTCGGCAACTTCTGGCTGCCGGAGAAGGTGCCGGTCTCCAACGACATCCAGTCCTGGGCCACGCTCACCGAGGCCGAGAAGACGATGACGAGCCGCGTGTTCACCGGCCTGACGCTCCTGGACACCATCCAGGGCACCGTCGGCGCGGTCAGCCTCATCCCCGACGCGCTGACCCCGCACGAGGAGGCCGTCTACACGAACATCGCGTTCATGGAGTCGGTGCACGCCAAGTCGTACTCCTCGATCTTCTCCACGCTGGTCTCCACCAAGGAGATCGACGAGGCGTTCCGCTGGTCGGAGGAGAACCAGAACCTGCAGCGCAAGGCCGCGATCGTCCTCGAGTACTACCGGGGCGACGAGCCGCTCAAGCGCAAGGTCGCCTCGACGATGCTCGAGTCGTTCCTGTTCTACTCGGGCTTCTACGCGCCGATGTACTGGGCGTCGCGCGCCAAGCTCACGAACACGGCGGACCTCATCCGCCTGATCATCCGCGACGAGGCCGTGCACGGGTACTACATCGGCTACAAGTTCCAGAAGGGCCTCGAGCTCGTCTCGCCGGCCGAGCGCGCGGAGATCAAGGACTACACGTTCAACCTGCTCTTCGAGCTGTACGACAACGAGGTGGAGTACACCCAGGACCTCTACGACGAGCTCGGCCTCACCGAGGACGTCAAGAAGTTCCTGCGCTACAACGCCAACAAGGCGCTGATGAACCTCGGCTACGAGGCGCTGTTCCCGCGCGACGAGACGGACGTCAACCCGGCGATCCTGTCCTCGCTCAGCCCGAACGCGGACGAGAACCACGACTTCTTCTCGGGGTCCGGCTCGTCGTACGTCATCGGCAAGGCCGTCAACACGGAGGACGACGACTGGGACTTCTGACGGTCGCCGCTGTGCAGGCGGTGAGGACTTGGGACACGGAGCCGGCGGAGGTGCGCAAGTGGCAGCGAGCGCAGTTGTTGACGTGGAGCGGGATAGGCAGGGCGTGCTGAACTCGCTGTCGTCGGTGGATCTGGCGGTGGACAGCGTGCTGGCTGGTTTGCCGTCGACGGAGCGGATGCTGGAGGGCGTGCTGGGTTCGCTGTCGTCGGTGGATCTGGCGGTGGACAGCGTGCTGGCTGGTTTGCCGTCGACGGAGCGGATGCTGGAGGGCGTGCTGGGTTCGCTGTCGTCGGTGGATCTGGCGGTGGACAGCGTGCTGGCTGGTTTGCCGTCGACGGAGCGGATGCTGGAGGGCGTGCTGGGTTCGCTGTCTTCGGTGGATCTGGCGGTGGACAGCGTGCTGGCTGGTTTGCCGTCGACGGAGCGGATGCTGGAGGGCGTGCTGGGTTCGCTGTCGTCGGTGGATCT
>NZ_JBHUZW010000102.1:8180-13781 GCF_042667215.1 Cellulomonas sp. NPDC057328
ACGGAGCGGATGCTGGAGGGCGTGCTGGGTTCGCTGTCGTCGGTGGATCTGGCGGTGGACAGCGTGCTGGCTGGTTTGCCGTCGACGGAGCGGATGCTCGAGGGCGTGCTGGATCACCGGCCCGCGGCGGACGATGAACCGCCTTCTGGCGAGGGAACGATCGACGCAGCTGGGGGTCCTGATGTCTCGAATCTGACCAGTTCGCTCGACCTGTGGCTCGACTCTGTGCTGGCGCCCGAAGGACCGGGTGCTGACGGCGTCCTCGGCTCGCCGTTGGCGGGCGAATCCTCGCCCCACATTGAAGTGTCTGCATCGGTCGCTTGGCGCACCGCTCTGGCGGCGTTGCTGAGCGACTGCCCGCGACCCACGATGAAGCAAGTCGGCGCATTTGGTACAGCCGTCACCGTGGTCGCCGCGGTGATGTTTGACTTCTTGCCTGGCGCCGGCGCTGCGGACGTATACGGGTGGGCGACGGCTTTGACCTTCGCTTGGCTGCTCCTGCGCTACGCGTGGCGCTCGCCCTAGTTGGCGGATCCCCCTAGGGACGAGGGTGCACCGGTGCTCCGCAAGTGTCGCAGGAGTCTTGATGCGTTGCGTCAACTCGCGTTGAGCGCACCGTCTCTAGGAACGCGTGGTCGGTCTTCGCGGTCATTGACACGCGGCGGCGCCTGGAGTGTGGCCCGGAGCCTCGTTGCAATCTGGACTCGGATGGGCCCCCTCATTGACCGCGCCTCAGGCAGGTCTCAGCGTCGCGACGAAGGGTAGCCTCACCTGAAAATCGCCCCTGACCTGCGGCTTAGCAAGTCCTTCCTTGGTGGCGTGACCCACGACACAGGTCTACCGTCGAGAGGGAACGCCGTGCTGCGGCACGGACCCGATCCCCTCGGAGGTCTGGCATGAGCACCCTCGCAGAGCTTCCTCCCGTCGCCGAGTGCTCGGTCGACGGCTGTTCGTACAACGAGCACCACTCCTGCCACGCGGCGGCCATCACGGTCGGCGGCACGGGTGACGCGCAGTGCGCGACGTTCATCCCGCTGAGCGCGAAGGGCGGCCTCGACAAGGTCGTCTCGCACGTCGGCGCCTGCCAGCGTCAGGACTGCCTGCACAACTCCCACCTCGAGTGCAACGCCGACTCGATCCGGGTGGGCGCGGGCCACGACCTGGCGGACTGCCTGACGTTCGCCCCGCGCTGACCGCCCCACGGCACGGCCGTCGGCCGGGGCGGTCGACGGCCGTGCCGGTTGCGGCGGCGCGCCCGCTCGGATCGACTGGCCGGATGCGTCCCGACCGGGCGGCGGCCCGCCGGCTGCTGCGGCACCCACGCGTCGACATGGCGGTCAAGGCCGCCGTCGCCGCCACGGTCGCGTGGGTCGTGGCACGGCAGCTGCCGGGCGTCGACGAGTACGCGTTCTACGCGCCCTTCGGCGCCGTCGCCACCACGTACTCGGCCGTCGTCCACTCGGTCTCGGCAGCCGTCCGGACGGTCGTGGCGATCCTGCTCGGCGCGGTGCTGGGCGTCGCCGCCGACCAGCTCCTGGGTCCCGGCCTGCTCGCGATCCCGCTCGTCGTCGGCCTCGGCATGCTGCTGGCGGGCCTGCCGTGGCTCGGCGACAGCCGCTCGTACGTCCCGGTCGCCGGCATGTTCGTGCTGCTGCTCGGGCACGGGCAGGAGGTCGGGTACGCCGCGTCGTACGCCGGCCTGTTCCTGCTCGGTGCGGCGTGCACCGTCGCGGTCAGCGCGATCCGGCCCCCGCTGCCGCTGGACCGCACCGACCGTGCCCTCGCCGCGCTGCGCGACGCGTGCGCCGAGCAGCTGACGCAGCTGGCGGCCGTCCTCGACCCCGGGGACGACGAGGACCCCGGCGACCCGCCGGGCCGCGACCACCTCACCGACACCCTCGCCCGCGCCCGCTCGGCGACGGACGAGCTGCGGGAGGCGGCGCGGGGCAACCCGCGCGGACGCCGGCACGCCGCCGCGGTCGCCCGACGCACCGACGACCTCGGGGCGCTGCAGCGCGTCGTGCTCCTCGTCGACGACCTCCAGGCGATGTCGGAGGACCGGCCGTGGGGCACCAGCGTGCGCGCCTTCCCCGCCGGGCTCCGCGCCCGCATGGCCGACGCGCTGCGCGAGCTGGCCGCGACGACGGCCGAGGCCGCGACGAGCGACGACGAGCCCGGCCGGCGGCGCTCCGCCGACACGGCGGTCCGGGCGCTCGCCGCCGAGCTGCGCCGGTACGAGCACGACGGGGGCTCGGAGGCGGTGGCGCTGGTCGCGTCGACGGTGATCACCACCCTGCGCCGGTCGCTGTCGGCGCTCACGCCGCACGAGCGCATCCGGCTGTCGGAGAGCCCCCTCGAGGACGTCGAGGAGGACGACGGGCCCTGACGGACCCGCGACTCCTGACGGACCGCCACGCGGCGGACGGTCGTGCCGTCCCCGCCGGCTCAGTCCCGCGCGGTGAGCTCCACGAGCGTGCGGATCAGCACCGCCGCGTCCTGCACGAGCTCACGCTCCCCGGGGACGAGGGCCGGGTCGGCCGCGCGCATCGCCGCCGCCTCGTCGAGGGCCGCGAGCGGGCTGGTGTCGCTCGCGTGCAGGAACGACGCGAGCAGCGCGCGCGCCGCCTGGGAGTAGTCGCCGCCCGCGTCGACGACGACCTCCGCGATGAGCAGGGCCGTGACGGCGACGTCGATGTCCGGCGTCGCGGGGCGCGCGTGCGACCAGTCGACGACGTACGGGCCGCGCTCGGTGAGCACCACCGTGCCGGGGTGCAGGTCCAGGTGCACGACCGTCGGCCCGGGGGCCGCGCCGCCGACCGGGCGCCAGCCCTCGGGCGCGGGGATCGCGTGCAGCTGCCGGTGCAGGTCCGCGAGGAGCTCGCCCGCGTCGTGCAGCGACATCTCGCCGGCGCCGAGGGCCTGGAGCATCGTCGGGCCGTGCAGCCACTCCATGACGAGGTCGGCCCCGGACGCGTCGTCGACGCGCGGCGCCGGGAAGCCGTGCGCGGCGAGGTGGTCGAGCAGCAGGCGCTCGGGCGTCACGTCACGGCCGTCGCGGTAGCGGCGCAGGACCCGGTCGTCGTCGACCGCGTAGATGTCCGCGGAGGCGCCGGAGGTCAGCAGCCGGCCCGGGACGTCGGCAGCGCGTGCCGGGTCCGTCGGGGCGACGTCGGCCGGAGGCATGCAAGGACGGTAACCCTCCCGTGCACGCGGTGTCGCGCCCAGGGTCGGGATCCGGTCATGACCGGGTCACGTGGCGACCGGCCGCCGCCCGACCAGCGGCGTCGCACGGACCCGCGCGTCGTCATCCGGTCAGGTCGTCGCCGCCGAGGTCGTCGCCGAGGTCGCCGAGGTCGGGCGGGCCGGCCGGCCGGGGGATGCCGGTCCACGGCTCGGGCCGCGCCAGCACCGACAGGCGGTGCAGCGCCCCGGCGTGCGTGCCCGGCAGCGGCTCGTGCCACACGCGGACGGGCTGGCGCGTCGCGACGCGGACGTCCACGTCGCGGCTGCGCGCGGCGACGTCGGCGCGCAGGGCGGCGACCTGCGCGTCCAGGTCGTCGTCGGCGCGGGTGAGGACGACGAACACGCCGCCGCCGAGCGTCGCCATGGGGTGCCCCGTGCCGAACACGGACCGCAGCGCCGCGCCCACGGCCGCGGACCGCGCCGCCCGCAGGAACCCGGTGACCTCGCCGGCCGCCACGTCGACGACCGCGAGGCCGTGCAGCTCCGCCGGGTCGACGTCCCGCTGCTCCGCCGCGAGGTACGCCTCCGCGAGCCGCACCCCCAGGTACTGGCGCGTCGGCAGGCCCGTCTCCGCGTCGACGCACGACCCCGCCACCACCAGCTCCGCCTGCGCGTCGGCCCAGCCCTCGTTCAGCGCGCGCACCGCGTCCATCGGCGGGTCGGCCCGACCGGTCGACCGGTAGAGGCACACGAGGTCGTCGACGGCCTCGCCGATGCCGACGCCGTTCTCCCCGCGCGCGCGGCCGAGGTCCCACGCGGGCGTCGACGGGTCCGCGTCCTGCAGCACGGCGCCGACGAGCGCGTCCACCGCCGGGTGGTACCAGTCGGACGGCCGTCGCCACACGGAGCCCACGCTGCGCTCGCGCCACCGCTCGCGCAGGCCCTCGGGGAGCGCGCGCCCGTCCTTGCCGATGTGGGTCGTCACACCGGATGAGAGGGCGCACCCCGCGGGGTATGACGCCGGTCGGGAGACCGATCTGCCGTTCCTCACCCGGTCGGCCCAGCGGACGGTCATTTCACCCGTCCGGCGTCCAGGTCCGCGTCCGTGCTGGTCCGGACGTGGGCGGGCCGGGGTCCGCCGCGCGTGAGGCGACGGCGGGTGTCCACCGGAGATCCGTCGGGTTCATCCGATGAGTCGGTTATGGCACGCTTGCCGTCGGAACCAGGCTTCGACGGGGGTCCCGGCGTGGTAGCAGACGCGGGCACGGACGGTGTCATCGACGATGACGACGCCGCGCTCCTGCGCGCCACCCGCGCCGGCCGGTCCGAGGCCTTCGGACGCCTCTACGAGCGGCACGCCGGCGCCGCGCTCGTCGTGGCCCGGCAGTACACGGACTCGACCGCCGACGCCGAGGACGTCGTGGCCGACGCGTTCGCCGCCGTGCACCGAGCGATCCGCGGCGGCGCCGGTCCCGAGGTCGCGTTCCGCGCGTACCTCTTCACCGCCGTGCGGCGCACCGCGACCGTGCACCGCAAGCAGGGCCGTCGCGTCGAGCCGACCGACGACGTCGCGACCCTCGAGACCGCCGCGACGCCCGTCGAGGCCGCCGAGGGCCCCGCGCTCGCCGGGTTCGAGCGCAGCGTCGTCGCCCGCGCCTTCCGGTCGCTGCCCGAGCGGTGGCAGGCGGTGCTGTGGCACTCCGAGGTCGAGGGGCTCACGCCCGCGGAGATCGCGCCCGTGCTGGGGCTCACCGCCAACAGCACCGCGGCGCTCGCCTACCGGGCGCGCGAGGGCCTGCGCCAGGCCTACCTCCAGCAGCACCTGCACGACCCGCTCGACGGCGGCTGCCGCGGCGTCGCCGGCAAGCTCGGGTCGTACGTGCGCGGCGGCCTCGGCACGCGGGACACGACGCAGGTCGAGCGGCACCTCGAGGAGTGCGGCGACTGCCGCGCACTCGTCCTCGAGCTCGGCGACGTCAACCACGGCATGCGCGCCGTCGTCGCGCCGCTCGTCCTCGGGCTGGTCGGCGTCGCCGCGCTGCGGCACCCCCTGCCCGTCGGCGGCGGGATCGCGGCCGGCACGGCGGCGCTCGCGGTGCAGCCGGTGGTGGGCGGCGCGGCGAGCGGTGCGGCCGGTGCGACCGCGGGTGGCGCGGCCGGGGGAGCGTCGGGCGGTGCGACGGCGCCTGCGGGACGACCTCGCCCGGTGCGTGGACGCCGTCACCGGCGCCGGCTTCGACGTGGTCGTCGTCGACCAGACCATGCCCGAACAGCGGGCGCTGGGCCTGAGGACCGTCAGCGTCCTCGTCCCCGGCCTGCTCCCCATCGACTTCGGCTGGACCCGCCAGCGCGCCCTCGGCATGCCCCGCCTGCGCACCGCCCTGCGCGAGGCGGGCCTCGCCGGCCGCGACCTCACCG
>NZ_JBHUZW010000103.1:0-13731 GCF_042667215.1 Cellulomonas sp. NPDC057328
CCGCAGAGGTCCTGCGGCGGGCGACGGCGCATCAGCCCGCGGAGGAGACCAGCGTCGACCGAACGCGGATGATCTTGCGGCGCAGCCACACACGCCGCTCGCCGCCCGCGTACAGGCGCGTGCGGGCGAGCTCCCAGCGGCCGTACTCGGCCTCGTCGGTGAGCAGGCGGCGGGCGTCGCCGGTCGAGGTGGTGCGCGGGATGGTGAGCACCCGGTACTCCCACTGACCGCCCTGGGTCACCCAGTCGTTGCGCCCTGCCGGTGCGCGCCGGTCCGCCATACGCCTCACCCCGTCCGTGTGCCCGGTCCTCGTCCTGTCCCCGTGACCCGGCCGGCGGCGTGCGCGGCCGTGATCCGCTGCCATTGTGCCTCGCGCGGCGCTACGGTCGTCGCATGACCGTGGACCCGCGCGCCGCTCTCGACCGTCTGGTGGCCGCCCTGGAGGCGCACTACACCGCCGTCGTCTCCAAGCACGGCGACGACGACCCGGCGGTGGACGACGCGTACGACGTGCTCGCCGACGCGTTCGAGGTCTACGACGACGCGCTGGGCACGGTGCACGGCGAGGCGACCCCGTTCTACCTCGCGGAGGAGGACGAGGACGACGACCTCGACGAGGACGACCTCGACGACGACGCGGACGTCGACCTCGACGACGACGAGCTGGCGGACGCCGACGCCTGAGCGGCGACGCCCGGCCGGGCCACGTCAGCGGGACCCGAGCCGCTCCGGGTAGCCGACGGCGGGTGCGGTGATCTCGTCCAGCGCGGACACGATCTCGTCCGGGAGCTCGAGGTCCTCGGCGGCGAGCGCCGCCCGCAGCTGCCCGGCGGTGCGGGCCCCCACGATCGCGCCGGCGACGCCCGGGCGCCCCGTCAGCCACGCGAGCGCCACCTCGAGCGGTGCCCGCTCCAACCCGGACGCGGCCGTCACGACCGCGTCCACGACGCCCGAGGCGTCCGCGGTGAGGTAGGGCTGCACGAACCCCGCGAGGTGCGCCGACGCCGCCCGCGAGTCCGACGGGATCGTGCGCCGGTACTTGCCCGTGAGCACGCCGCGACCGAGCGGCGACCACGCGAGCAGCCCCGCGCCGAGCGCCGCGCACGCCGGCAGGACCTCGCGCTCCACGCCGCGCTGCAGCAGCGAGTACTCGGCCTGCACGGCCGCGAAGCCGGGGTCGGGCTCCAGCAGGGTCGCGACGCGCGCGACCTGCCAGCCGGCGTGGTTCGACAGCCCGACGTACCGCGCCCGCCCGGAGGTGACGGCGTGCCGCAGGGCCGACGCCGTCTCCTCGAGCGGCGTGCGGGGGTCGGGCGTGGCGAGCCACAGGTCGACGCGGTCGGTCCGCAGCCGGCGCAGGGAGCCGTCGAGCGAGTCGAGGAGCGCGCCGCGCGACGCGTCGACGGTCGCGCCCGCGACGGTGCGGCGCACGCCGGCCTTGGTGCACAGGACGACGTCGTCGCGGTCGACGACGTCGCCGAGCAGCGCACCGAGCAGCTCCTCCGCCCCGCCGTCGGCGTACGACGCGGACGTGTCGACGAGCGTCCCGCCCGCGTCGACGAAGTCGCGCAGCTGCTCGGCCGCCTCGTGGTCGTCGGTGTCGCGGCTCCACGTCATGGTCCCGAGCCCGAGCCGGGACACGCGCAGCCCGGTGCGTCCCAGCCGGCGGTGCTCCATGGGGCGCCACCCTAGCCGCGGCGTGCGCGCGGCCGCGTCGCCCGGTCGTGCGTGGCCCGTGACGGCCCGGTGGCGGGTCCGTGCAGGTCGCACGCGCGCGGGCCGGCGGCGCGGCGCCGCTAGGGTTGCCCCTCGTGGCGACGGGCATCGGAACGGGCGACGGCATCCTTCTCGGCGTGGTGCAGGGCCTCACGGAGTTCCTGCCCGTGTCGTCCAGCGCGCACCTGCGGATCGTGGGGGAGCTGCTCGGGTCGGGAGACCCGGGAGCCGCCTTCACCGCGATCACGCAGCTCGGCACCGAGGCGGCCGTGCTGCTCTACTTCCGGCGCGACATCAGGCGCATCGTCCTCGCGTGGTGGGCGGCGGTGCGCGGCGCTCACGGCACCGACCTGCGCGCGCGGCTGGGCATGCCCGCGGGGCGTCCGGCCGACCACGACGCCCTCATGGCGTGGTTCATCGCGCTGGGCAGCGTCCCGATCGTCGTCCTCGGGCTGGCGTTCCAGGACGCGATCGAGCGCCCGTTCCGCAACCTCTGGCTCGTCGCGCTCACGCTCGTCGTGTTCGCGCTGCTCCTCGGCTGGGCCGACCGGCGCGCGGCGCAGCAGCGCACGCTGGAGGACCTGACCCCCCGGCACGCGCTCGCGTTCGGGTTCTGGCAGGCCCTCGCGCTCGTGCCCGGCGTGTCGCGCTCCGGCGGCACGATCACCGGCGGCCTGCTCATGGGCTACACGCGCGAGGCCGCGGCGCGGTACTCGTTCCTGCTGGCCATCCCCGCGGTGTTCGGGTCCGGTCTGTACCAGCTGGCCAAGAGCGTCGGCGACTTCGGGCAGGCCGGGACCCCCGGGCTCGGTGTGACGTTCGTCGCGACGGTGGTCGCGTTCGTCGTCGGCTACGTCGTCATCATCGCGTTCCTCAAGATCGTCTCGACCTTCAGCTACACGCCGTTCGTGTACTACCGGATCGGCCTCGCGCTCGTCGTCGTGCTGCTCCTGCTCACCGGCGTGCTCGAGCCGGTCAGCGCGCCCGCGAACGCCTGACCGCGCACGCCCGCCCCGCCGGCTGCCGCCGGAGGGGCGGTTAGGCTTCCGGCGTGCTCACCTGGCCCGCCCCCCACGTCCCGCAGCTCCCCGGGGAGGGCGGTCCGGTCCTCGTCCGCGACACGTCGAGCGGGCAGCTCGTCGAGGCCGCACCGGGCCCGCGCGCGACGCTGTACGTCTGCGGCATCACGCCCTACGACGCGACCCACCTGGGGCACGCCGCCACCTACATCGCGTTCGACGTCCTCGTGCGCGCGTGGCGCGACGCCGGCAAGGACGTGACCTACGCGTCGAACGTCACGGACGTGGACGACCCGCTGCTGGAGCGCGCGACCGCGACGGGCGTGGACTGGCGCGAGCTCGCCGCGGACCAGATCGCGCTGTTCCGCTCCGACATGACCGCGCTCGGCGTCCTCCCGCCCGACGTGTACCGGGGGGTCGTCGAGACCGTGCCGCAGATCGCCGCGGCCGTGCGACGCATGCTCGACGCCGGCGCCGCCTACCGCGTCCCCACGCCCGACGCCGCCGGCGACGACGTCTACGCGGACCTGGCCGCCGACCCCGCGTTCGGCACGGTCGCCGGGCTCGACGACGCGACGATGCGCGCGCTGAGCGCCGAGCGCGGCGGGGACCCCGACCGGCCCGGCAAGCGGTCCCCGCTCGACCCGCTGCTGTGGCGGGCCGAGCGCGCCGGCGAGCCCGCGTGGGACGACGCGGCGCTCGGCCGCGGCCGCCCCGGCTGGCACATCGAGTGCGCCGTCATCGCCGCCGACGGCCTCGGCGTGCCGTTCGACGTGCAGGGCGGCGGGTCCGACCTCGTCTTCCCGCACCACGAGTGCAGCGACTCGCACCTGCGCGTGCTCGACGCCGGCTCCGCCGCGCGCGTGCACCTGCACGCCGGGATGGTCGCGTACGACGGGCAGAAGATGAGCAAGTCGCTCGGCAACCTCGTCCTCGTCTCGCGCCTCGTCGCGGAGGGCGTGGACCCCGCGGCCGTGCGCCTCGCCGTCCTGGCGCACCGCTACCGCGACGACTGGGAGTGGACGTCCGGCGAGCTGGCCGCCGCGCAGCAGCGGCTCGCGACGTGGCGCCGCGCGCTGTCCGGCAACGGGGGCCCGGAGTCGGCCCCCGTGCTCGCCGCGGTCCGGGCGGCCGTCGCCGACGACCTCGACACGCCGACGGCGCTCGCGGCCGTGGACGCGTGGGCGCGCACCGCGCTCGAGGGCGGCGTGCCGGTCGAGCACGGTGCACCGGGTGTCGTCGCGCGCACCGTCGACGCGCTGCTCGGCGTGCGGCTCTGACGACGCGCCCCGGCCCGCGGCGACCGACGCGCCGGGGTCAGCCGCCGGTGCCCTTGTCGCGACGCCGCAGGTAGCGCTCGAACTCCTGCGCGATGGCCTCGCCGCTCGCCTCCGGCAGCTCGGCGGTGTCCTTGGCCTCCTCGAGCTGGCGCACGTACTCGCCGATCTCGCTGTCGTCGCCGGCGAGCTCGTCGACCCCGTGCTGCCACGCCACGGCGTCGTCCGGCAGGTCGCCGAGCGCCACGGGCTCGCCGAGCAGCGACTCGATGCGGTGCAGGATCGCGAGCGTCGCCTTCGGGGACGGCGGCGCCGCGACGTAGTGCGGGACGGCCGCCCACAGCGACAACGCCTGCAGACCGCGCGCCGCCGCCTCGTGCTGCAGCACGCCGACGATGCCCGTGGGCCCCTCGTACGTGTTCGGCTCGAGGCCCAGCAGCTCGCGCACGTCGGCGTCCTCGCTCGTCGCGTTGACGGGGATCGGGCGGGTGTGCGGCACGTCGGCCAGCAGCGCGCCGACCGTGACGATCGTGCGCACCCCGAGACCCGCCGCGATGTCGAGCAGCTCCGCGCAGTAGCGGCGCCAGCGCATCGACGGCTCGATGCCGTGCACCAGCACGACGCGGCGGCCCGTGCGGGGCGTGGTCGTCACGGCCACGGCGGTGGTCGGCCACGTGATCTCGCGCGTCCCGTCGGGGCCGGGGCCCACGACGGGACGGTTCACCTGGAAGTCGTGGTACTCCTCCGGGTCGAGCTCGTCGACCTGCTCCGCGTCCCACGCGTCGTGGAGGTGCTCGAGGGCCGCCGTCGCGGCGCCACCGGCGTCGTTCCACCCCTCGAAGGCCGCCAGCAGGACGGTCTCGCGCGCCGGCAGGTCGGCCCCGGTCGGTTCGGTCACCCGCCCAGCCTAGGGCGCGGCGCCCCGACGGGTGCGTCGGCGCGCGTCGCCCGGGCCCGCGTGTGGGCTGTCGCACGTGCGTGACGGCTGCCATGCTCGCCCCACCAGGCCACGCCGGTCCGACGAGGGGCCGGGGGTCGACGAGTGCAGGGGGAGCGATGCGTCGAGGTGTGCGTGCCGTGCTGACGGCAGCCGGGATGGTCTCGGGACTGGTGGCGGGGGTGGCGCTCGGTGCGCCCGCCGTCGCCGACGGGGGAGGTGCCGCCGCGTGCGGTGCGGGTGCGGACGGGTCGGCCGTCGCGCTGTCGGTGCCGTCGGGCGCGTCGTGCGAGGTGAGCGACGACGCGCTGCCGGGCGACGTGACGGTCGCGCCGGGCGGTCGGCTGTACCTGACGGGTGGGACGGTCGACGGCTCGGTCGTCGCCGGGGAGGGTGCCGAGGTCGTGCTCGTCGACACCACCGTCTACGGCGGGGTCACGGCCCGGTCGGCGACGGTGGACGTGCTCGGCGGCACGGTCGCCGGCGACGTGACGCTCGAGGGCCGCGGCGCGCTCGAGCTGCAGGGCGTGTCCGTCGGCGGCGGGATCGCCGGCGAGGTCGAGGTGTGGTCCGCGTCGGAGAGCACGGTCGGTGCGGACGTCGACGTGCGGTCCTGGACGTCCGCGTCGGTCGACGGGTCGTACGTCGCGGGTCGCGTCACGCTGCGCCGCGGCATGCAGACGGTCACCGCCTCCGCGGTCGCCGAGCACCTCACGTCCGACCTCGCCGAGGGTGCGACCGTGTGCCGCACCGACGTGGGCGGCAACCTCAAGATCAAGAACAGCCGGACCGCGGTGGTCCGCGTCGGGTCGTCGGCGCCCGACCTCTGCGACGAGGCGACGGGCGGCGCGCTCGACGTGACGGTCGCCGGCTCCGCCTGGTTCATGGACAACCGTCACTCCGTCCTGCTCGGCGCGCTGGCCGTCGGGGGCGACCTCGGGTGCTGGGGCAACACGGGTCCGCGCGGCGTCGAGCTCGGCGCCGTCACTGCCGGCGGGGTGCGCAAGGCCCAGTGCGCCTGACCGCGCGCTGAGCCCGTCCCACGACGGGGCGGCGGGGAGCGAGGGTGGCGTCCGGGCGGCGCCGGTGCGGGCCTGCAGGCCCGCGCGGTTAGCCTGGACGTCACCCCCGCGTCCCCGCCGCAGGTCGGCGGACGCCCGCGCGAGCCCGGAGGCACCGCTGACCAGCACCGACGAGATCCCCGCCGTCCCGGCACCGGACCGGACCACGGACCGGGACGCCGACCCGACGCACGAGGGGCCCGTGACGCAGCGCCCTGCGCTGCCCGCCGCCGTGCTGTGGGACATGGACGGGACGCTCATCGACACGGAGCCGCACTGGATGGCGGCCGAGGTCGAGCTCGTCGAGGCGCACGGCGGCACGTGGACGCACCACGACGCGCTCGCGATGGTCGGCAGCTCGATGGCCGTGTGCGCCGCGGCGCTCCAGGAGCGCGGCGTCGCGCTGGAGGTCGCCGAGATCGCGCACGCCCTCAACAGCGCCGTCGGCGCGGCGGTGTCGGCGGGCATCCCGTGGCAGCCGGGCGCGCGCGAGCTCGTCGAGGCCCTGCACGCCGCCGGGGTGCCGCAGGCGCTCGTCACGTCGTCGTTCTCGGTCCTGGCCGAGCCGTTCGCCGCCGCCGTCGGTCTCTTCGACGTCGTCGTGGCCGGGGACCGTGTCCGTCGGCCCAAGCCGGACCCGGAGCCGTACCTCACCGCGGCGCGGCTGCTCGGCGTCGAGCCTGCCGCCTGTGTCGCGGTCGAGGACTCGCGCTCCGGCATCGCGTCCGCCGTGGCGTCCGGTGCGCGCGTCGTCGCCGTGCAGACGGCGGCGCCGATCGCCCCGCCCGCCGGCGTCACCCGCACGGCCTCGCTCGCCGACGTCGACCTCGACGTGCTCGCGCGCGTCGTCGCCGGCGAGACGCTGGACCTGCGCACCGCGGGCTGAGTCCGCCGGGCCGGCGGCGGGCGGCCCCGCCCGGCGGAGCCGGAGGCGGTCAGGCCGGTCGGAGCACGACCACCGGCTCAGTCGTGGGCGCTGACGACCCGCCCGCGGGCTCGACCGTGACGGCGAGGGCGTCGCCCGTGCGGTAGGCGGCCGTGGCGATCGTGAATCCGCCGGCCGTGACGTCCGCGACCCCGGCGGGCACGGGCGCGCCGTCCTGCAGGACCCACAGCTGGTAGACCCGGCCGTCCCCCGGCGCGGCGACGTCCTGCGCGGTCAGCAGCGCCTCGTCGGCCGTGACGACCGCGACCGCGCGCCCGCCGGTCGCCAGGTCGCCGGTGAGGATGCGCGCGTCGGGTGCGGCCAGCAGGTCGCCCAGCCGCTCGGCCCTGGCCTCGGCGACGCGGGCGCGCTGCGCCTGCTGCCAGGCCACGACCGAGGGCGCGCCGACCGCGAGCACGGCGAGGCAGGCGACGAGCGCCGTCCACGCGCGCCGGCGGCGCACCGGCGCGCGCCCGCGGGGACCACGGGTGCCGGGCCGTCCCGCGGGACGCGTCGTGCCGGTGCCCGACGCCGTCGTGCCGGCCGCGTGCGGGGCGACGTGCTCGGTGGCGCGCGTCCCGGCCGCGGTGGGGGCGTCCTGGGGCGTGCGCGCCACGGCCGCGAGCGTCGCCGCGCGCACCTCGGGCGGCACCGCGCGGGCGGCGGCGGCACCGAGCAGGGCCGCGGTCGCCCGCAGCCCCGCGGCCTCGCGGGCTGCGTCGGCGTCCCGCGCGAGCAGGTCGTCGACGTCAGCGCGCTCGTCGTCGTCGAGGGCGTCCACGGCCCACGCGCCCAGCAGCGTGCGGAGGTCGTCGTCGGAGCGCGGTGGCGTCGGGTCGCTCACGCCGTCACCCCCAGGCAGTCGCGGAGCCGGCCGAGACCGTCGCGGATGCGGCTCTTGACCGTGGGCAGGGCGGCGCCGAGGTGCTCGGCGACCTCGCGGTACGTCCGCCCGTCGTAGTACGCCAGCTCGACCGCCTCGCGCTGCGTCGCCGTCAGTCCGTCCAGGCAGCGGCGGACGCGCTCGGCCTCCATGGTTCCCTCCACCGTCTCCGCCACCACGTCGTACGGGCGCGCGACGTCGCCGTCGAGCACCTTCTGGTCGCGGGAGCGCTGCGCCTGCACCGCCCGCACGCGGTCCACCGCGCGCCGGTGCGCCAGCGTCGCCGCCCACGTGCGCGCCGAGCCTCGCACGGCGTCGAACCGCCCGGCCGTCCGCCACACCTCCACCATGACCTCCTGCGTCACCTCGGCCGCGTGGTGCGGGTCGCGCAGCACGGCGAGCGCCGTGCCGTGCACGACCGGCGCGACGGCGTCGTAGAGCTCGGGAAAGGCGTCGGCGTCGCCGGCGGCGACGCGAGCGAGCGCGTCGTCGGCAGTCGTCGTCCGGTGTCCGGGGCTGGGCATCGCCGACAGTGTGCACCACCCCTCGTGGCCGCCGGTGAGGGACGCCCGGGATGCGACCTGCGTGGCATGCCTGCTCCTCGCCGCGTGGGCCCCGCGGTTCGGGACCCTGTCGACGGGTGTTCGGAGCCGACGGGCGGCCGGATGGGAACCGTGCTACGGAGCGTGGGGTGAGGCGCCTCAGGCGGCGGGCGCGGCGTCCGGCACGACGCCGAGCGCGCGCTCGACCGCGCCCGGCGGCACCTCGGGCGGCGTCCCGCCGAACGCCGGGCAGCGGTCGCGGAACGCGCACCAGTCGCACAGCCGCGACGTCCGCGTCCGCCAGTCGCCCGAGCGCGCGGTGTCCTGGATGCCCGCCCAGATGGAGCGGACGCGGGTCTCGAGCGTGTGCATCTCGGGCTCGGTCGGCTCGTGCGCGACGACGACGCCGTCGCCGAGGTACGCGAGCTGCAGCCGCTTCGGCAGCACGCCGCGCGTGCGCCACACGACGTACGCGTAGAACCGCATCTGGAACAGCGCGCTGCTCTCGTAGCCGGCGCGGGGCGACTTCCCGGTCTTGTAGTCGACGACCCGGACCCAGCCGTTGGGCGCGACGTCGACGCGGTCGATGACGCCGCGCAGCCGCGGCCCGTCCTCGAGGTCGACCTCGACGCGCAGCTCGCGCGCCCGGGGCTCCAGCCGTGTCGGGTCCTCGAGCGTGAAGTACGTGCTGAGCAGCCGCTCCGCCGACGCCACCAGATCGGCCCGCTCCTCGTCGCTCGACAGCAGCGACGCGTACGTCTCGGAGGAGGCGACCAGCGTGTCCCAGTGCACCGGGACGAGGGCGTGGGCGACCTCGGGCGTGCGCTCCGCGGCGGGCAGCTCGAACAGCGCCTCGAGCACCGCGTGCACGAGCGTGCCGCGTGCCGCGGCGAGCGACGTGGGCTCGGGCAGCCGGTCGACGACGCGGAACCGGAACAGCAGCGGGCACTGCAGGAAGTCGTTGGCCCGCGACGGCGACAGGCCCGGCACCGACGTCCGGCCCTCGACCCCGGTCGCCGCCGGAGCGGGGTCGCCGGTGTCCTGCCCGACAGGAGCGGTGGCGCAGGAGGAGGCGGCTGCGGGGGCGGGTGAGGGGGGAGGAGCGGGGGAGAGTGCGGTGTCGAGGGCCACGCGACGAGGGTAGGCGCCGCCACCGACACGTCCGGCCGGCACGCACGGGGCCGGCACGTCGGCGCGTCGGCCCCGCGCACCGGGCGGACCGTACGCTGGCGCCGTGAGCACCCCGCGTCCCGCGCGCCCGTCCGGCTGGGTCCTCGGGCACGTCGCGGGCGCGCCTGTCGTCCTGGCGCCCAGCTGGCTCGTCGCCGTGGTCGTCCTGACGGCCGTCTTCGCGCCGACGGTGCAGCGCTTCACGGGCCTCGAGCGCGGGCTCACGTACGTCGTGGCGGCCGTGTTCGTCGTGCTCCTCTTCGGCTCGGTGCTCGTGCACGAGCTCGCCCACGGCCTCGTCGCCCGCGCGCGGGGGCAGCAGCCGCACGCCTTCGTGCTCACCCTCATGGGCGGGCACACGACGTTCGGCGGCGCCGCGCCGACGCCCGCGACGGCGGCGCTCGTCGCGGCCGTCGGCCCCGCCGCCAACCTGGTCCTCGCGGGCGGCTTCCTCGTCGCGTGGCTCGTCGCGGCCGACGGCACGGTCCTCGCGGCGCTGCTGTGGGCGGGCGCCGTCGCCAACGGGTTCGTCGGCGCGTTCAACCTGGTGCCCGGCCTGCCGCTGGACGGCGGGCGCGTGCTCGAGGCCGCCGTCTGGGCCGTCACGGGCGACCGCCACCGCGGCGCCGTCGCCGCCGGCTGGGTCGGGCGCGCGGTCGCCGTCGGGGTCCTGGTCGTCGCGCTCGCCGTGCCGCTCCTCGAGGGCAGCCGGCCCAGCCTCGTGACCGTCGCGTGGTCGGCGCTGCTCGGTGCCGTCCTGTGGTCGGGCGCGTCGGCGGCCGTCCGCGGTGCCCGGACCGGGCGGGCCGTCGACGCGCTCTCGGTGCGGGCCGTGGGACGGCCCGCCGTCACGGTCGGCGCCCGGGCGTCGCTCGCGCAGGCGCGGGCCGCCGCGCACGCGGCGGGCGTCGAGGAGGTCGTCGTCGTGGCGCCCGACGGGCGCGCGGCGGCGTACGTGGACCCGGACGCCGCCGCCCGCGTGCCCGACGCGCTGGCCGATGCCACGACCGTCGGTGCCGTGTCGTCGCCGATCGCCGTCGGTGCCGAGGTCGACGGCACGCTCACCGGGGAGGCCCTGCTCGCGGCGCTGAGCACGGCCACGGCGCACGGGCCCGTGGTGGCGGCCGTCGTCGAGGGGCGCGTCGTCGCGCTCGTGCGGACGGCCGACGTGCTGGCGGCGCTGCGCGGCTGAGCCGCCCGCGACCTCGTCCCCACCGCCCGTCCCGCGTCGGGCCCGTGGCCGCCCCGCCGCGCACCGGCACCTAGACTCGCCCCCCGTGACCCACGACGACGCGCCCGTGCCCGCCCCGACCGGGGCCGCCCAGCGGCGCGGACCGTTCCGCGTCGGCGAGCGCGTCCAGCTCACCGACCCCCGCGGCCGCCTGCACACCATCACGCTGCACCCGGACGGCACGTTCCACACGCACAAGGGGTACTTCCGGCACGAGGAGCTGGTCGGCGCGCCCGAGGGGTCCGTGGTGCGCAACACGGCGGGGATCGAGTACCTCGCGCTGCGCCCGCTGCTCCCCGACCACGTGCTGTCGATGCCGCGCGGCGCGGCCGTCGTCTACCCGAAGGACGCCGGCCAGATCGTCACGATGGGCGACGTCTTCCCGGGCGCGACCGTCGTCGAGGCCGGCGTCGGGTCCGGCGGCCTCACCCTGTCGCTGCTGCGCGCCGTCGGCGACGGCGGGCGGCTGCTGTCGGTCGAGCGCCGCGAGGACTTCGCCGCGATCGCCCGCGGCAACGTCGAGACGTTCTTCGGCGGCCCGCACCCGGCGTGGTCGCTGACCGTCGGCGACCTCGCCGAGCAGCTCCCGGCCCTGGTCGAGCCCGGCACCGTCGACCGCGTGGTCCTCGACATGCTCGCGCCGTGGGAGAACCTCGACGCCGTGGCGACGGCGCTCAGCCCCGGCGGGGTCCTCGTCTGCTACGTCGCGACGACCACGCAGCTGTCCCGGCTCGCCGAGGACCTCCGTGCCGACGGCCGGTACACCGAGCCGGAGGCGTGGGAGTCGATGGTCCGCGGCTGGCACCTCGAGGGGCTGGCGGTGCGTCCGCAGCACCGCATGATCGGCCACACCGGGTTCCTGCTGACGACCCGGCGACTGGCCGACGGCGTCGAGCCGCCGCAGCGCCGCCGCCGCCCCGCGAAGGGGAACTACCCGGTCGCCGAGGACGGTGCGCCCGCCGCCGACGCGACGCTGTGGTCGCCCGAGGCACTCGGCGAGCGCGCGGTGTCGGACAAGAAGGTGCGCCGCGTGCGGCGGGACCTGCACGTCGCGCCCGAGGACCTCGCCGGCGCGCCGGGCGACGTGCCGGACGGCGCGCTCGACGACGCGGCGGGCGACGAGCCGCGCGACGACTGACGCGCGTCCGGACCGGCGTCCCACCCTCCGGGACGCCGGGGACACACCCGTCCGTGCGGGTCCCCGTGGTTGACACCGGCGGTTAGGGTCGTCGAACCAGCTGGCACAGGGACGTGCAGGGTGGACCGGAAGGACGCTGCGCGACGCGGAACGGAGGGCCGACACCATGACGGAACCGGCTGCCCCTGGACACGACCTGCACCGCGAGCTCGCGGTGCTCGCCGCGAAGAACGAGCGCCTCAGCGAGGCCCTCGTCGCGGCGCGCGAGCAGATCCTCGAGCTCAAGCGGCAGGTCGACGACCTCGCCAAGCCGCCCGGCACGTACGCCACGTTCCTCGCCGCGCGCCCCGACGGGACGGTCGACGTGGTCTCCGCCGGCCGCAAGATGCACGTCGGCGCGAGCCCCACGCTCGACGTGCACCGGCTGCACCCCGGCCAGGAGGTCATGCTCAACGAGGCCCTGACGGTCGTCGAGGCCGGCGGCTACGAGCAGGTCGGCGAGCTGGTCACCGTCAAGGAGATGCTCGGCCAGGACCGCGCGCTCGTGGTGGGGCGCGGCGACGAGGAGCGCGTCGTGCGCTTCGCCGGCCAGGTGCGCGACGCGGGCGTGCGCGTCGGCGACGCCCTGACGATCGACTCCCGCAGCGGGTTCGTCTTCGAGGTCATCCCGCGCGCGGAGGTCGAGGAGCTCGTGCTCGAGGAGGTCCCCGACATCGACTACGGGGACATCGGCGGGCTCGGCCCGCAGATCGAGGCGATCCGCGACGCGGTCGAGCTGCCGTTCCTGCACCCCGACCTGTTCCGCGAGCACGGGCTCAAGCCGCCCAAGGGCGTGCTGCTGTACGGCCCGCCGGGGTGCGGCAAGACGCTCATCGCCAAGGCGGTCGCGCACTCGCTCGCCGCGACGGCGGCCGCCGCGCGCGGCGAGGACGTCACCGACGCGCGCAGCTACTTCCTCAACGTCAAGGGCCCCGAGCTGCTCAACAAGTACGTCGGCGAGACCGAGCGGCACATCCGGCTCATCTTCGCCCGGGCGCGCGAGAAGGCGTCGCAGGGGCACCCCGTCGTCGTGTTCTTCGACGAGATGGAGTCGCTGTTCCGCACGCGCGGCACCGGCGTCTCCAGCGACGTCGAGACGACGATCGTCCCGCAGCTGCTGTCGGAGATCGACGGCGTCGAGCGGCTCGACAACGTGATCGTCATCGGGGCGTCCAACCGCGAGGACATGATCGACCCGGCGATCCTGCGCCCGGGCCGGCTCGACGTGAAGATCAAGATCGAGCGTCCCGACGCCGAGGGCGCGCGTGAGATCTTCGCCAAGTACCTGACGGCCGAGCTGCCGATCCACCCCGACGACCTCGCGGAGCACGGCGGGTCGGCGCCGGCGGCCGTCGAGGCGATGATCTCGCGGGTCGTGGAGCGCATGTACTCCGAGAGCGACGAGAACCGGTTCCTCGAGGTGACGTACGCGAGCGGCGACAAGGAGGTCCTGTACTTCAAGGACTTCAACTCCGGCGCGATGATCCAGAACGTCGTGGACCGCGCGAAGAAGACGGCCATCAAGGACCTCCTCTCGACCGGGCAGCGCGGCATCCGCGTCGACCACCTGCTCACCGCGTGCGTCGACGAGTTCAAGGAGAACGAGGACCTGCCGAACACGACGAACCCCGACGACTGGGCGCGCATCTCCGGCAAGAAGGGGGAGCGCATCGTGTTCATCCGCACGATCGTCCAGGGGAAGAAGGGCGTCGACGCGTCCCGCACGATCGAGAACGTGACGAGCACCGGCCAGTACCTCTGACGCCGGCACCGCGGCGCACCGTCCCGGGACC
>NZ_JBHUZW010000104.1:0-13532 GCF_042667215.1 Cellulomonas sp. NPDC057328
GGTCCGGCGCGGGCAGCCCCGCCGCCGCGGCGGCGTCGAGCAGGCGCGTCACGGCGGCGGGCAGCGCCGCCGCCGCGTGCCCCGCCGTCACCGGGTCGTCGTGCCACGTGCCGAAGCCGAACAGGTAGTGCGGCCCGCCGGCCTTGGTCGTCGGGCCGACGACCGACCGCTTCCACCCGCCGAACGGCTGGCGCCGCACGATCGCGCCGGTGATGCCGCGGTTGACGTACACGTTGCCGGCCTCGACGTGCGCGAGCCAGTGCGTGATCTCGTCCTCGTCGAGCGAGTGCAGCCCCGCGGTGAGGCCGTAGTCGACGTCGTTCTGCAGCGCGATCGCCTCGTCCAGCGTGCCCGCCGTCATCACGGCCAGCACGGGACCGAACCACTCCGTGCGGTGCGCGTCCGAGCCGGGCCGCACGCCGACCCGGACGCCGGGCGTCCAGAGCCGCCCCTCGGCGTCGAGCCGCCGGGGCTCGACGGCCCAGCGCTCCCCCGGGCCGAGCGTCGTCAGGCCGTCGAGCAGCTTGCCCGACGCCGGCTCGACCAGCGGACCCATCTGCGTGGTGGGGTCGTCCGGCGGGCCGACGCGCAGCGACGTCACGGCGTCGAGCAGCTGCGTGCGGAACCGCCGCGAACGCGCGACCGACCCGACGAGCACGACGAGGGACGCGGCCGAGCACTTCTGCCCGGCGTGCCCGAACGCCGACGCCACGACGTCCCGCACGGCGAGGTCGAGGTCGGCCGACGGCGTCACGACGATCGCGTTCTTGCCCGACGTCTCGGCGAGCAGCGGCAGGTCGGGGCGCAGCGAGCGGAACAGCTCGGCGGTCTCCCACGACCCGGTCAGCACCACGCGGTCGACGCGCGGGTCCGCGACGAGCGCCGAGCCGAGCGTGCGCTCGTCGACGTCGACGAGCTGCAGCACGTCGCGCGGCACCCCGGCGGCCCACAGGGTCTCGGCGAGCACCGCGCCGCACCGGCGCGCGGGCGGCGCCGGCTTCAGCACGACCGCCGACCCGGCGGCGAGCGCCGCCAGCACCGACCCCGCGGGGATCGCGACGGGGAAGTTCCACGGCGGGGTGACGACGGTCAGGCGCGCCGGCGCGAAGCGCGCACCCGGCACCTGCTCGAGGCCGCGCGCGAGGTCGGCGTAGTACCGCGCGAAGTCGACGGCCTCGGACACCTCGGGGTCGCCCTGGTCGAGCGTCTTGCCGGCCTCCGCCGCCATGACCTCGAGCAGGTCCGCGCGCCGGCCCTCGAGGGCGTCCGCCGCGGCGCGCAGCACCGCGCGGCGTCCCCGGCCGCCGCGCGCCGCCCACGCGTCGGCGGCACCGACGGCCGTGCCGAGCACGCGGTCGAGCGAGTCCGCGTCGTCCAGGCGCGCGGCCGCGAGCGTGTCGACGCCGAGCGTCGAGCCCGCCGCGCGGGCCAGGACCGCGCGGCCCCACTCGCGGTTCGCGGGCAGCGCCGGGTCGGTCTCGGGCGTGTTCGCGAAGGGCGCCTCGCCGACCGGCTCCGGGGGGCGCCGGCGGTCCTGCGTCCGGCGCGGCGCCGGCACCGCGTCGTCGAGCGCCCGCAGCGCGGCGGAGAACCGCGCGCGCTCGCGCTCGAACGCGGTGGCGTCGTCGGCCAGGTCGA
This sequence comes from Cellulomonas sp. NPDC057328, assembly GCF_042667215.1. Taxonomy (NCBI): domain Bacteria; kingdom Bacillati; phylum Actinomycetota; class Actinomycetes; order Micrococcales; family Cellulomonadaceae; genus Cellulomonas; species Cellulomonas sp. NPDC057328. Next base: position 1,639 of record NZ_JBHUZW010000104.1, read on the forward strand.
ACGCCGCCGACAGGAAGTTCTCGGGGCTGGCGCCCTCCTCGAGCCGCCGCACGAGGTAGGCGATCGCGACGTCGAACTCGCGCGGGTGCACGACGGGCACGTACAGGAGCAGGCGGCCGACGTCGCGGCGCACCACCTCGGCCTGCGCCTGCGCCATGCCGAGCAGCATCTCGACGTCCATCGCGTCGCGGACGCCGCGCGCGCCGGCGAGCAGCCACGCGAGCGCGAGGTCGAACAGGTTGTGCCCGGCGACGCCGAGCCGGACGGCGTCCACCGCGTCGGGGCGCAGCGCGACGTCGAGCACGCGCTTGTACTGGGTGTCCGTCTCCTGCTTGGTCGGCCAGGTGGCCGTGGGCCAGCCGTGCATCGCGGCCTCGACGTGCTCCATGGGCAGGTTCGCGCCCTTGACGAGCCGCACCTTGACCGGGGCGCCGCCGCGCGCGCGGCGGGCCGCGGCCCACTCCTGCAGGCGCAGCATCGCGTCCACCGCGTCCGGCAGGTACGCCTGGAGCACGATGCCGCCCGACCAGCCGAGCAGCTCCGGACGGTCGAGCAGGCGCGTGAACACCGCGACCGTCAGGTCGAGGTCGCGGTACTCCTCCATGTCGAGGTTGACGAACGTGCCCGTCGCGGCCGCGCGGTCGTAGAGCGGCGCGAGCCGTGCGACGACCTCGTCGACGGTCTCGTCGAACGCGTACGGCGCGTGCGGCGCCACCGCGGCCGACACCTTGACGGACACGTAGTCGACGTCGTCGCGCTCGACCAGCGCCCGGATGCCCGCCAGGCGCCGGTCCGCCTCGCGCCGGCCGAGCACGGCCTCGCCGAGGAGGTTGAGGTTGAGCTGCACCCCGGGCCGCCGCAGCCGCGCGATCGCGGCGCCGAGGCGCGCCTCGGACGCGTCGACGAGCAGGTGCCCGACCATCGCGCGCAGCGCTCGGCGCACGAGCGGCACGACGAGGCCCGGTGCGACGCGCGCCGCGAGCGCGCCCGCCCGCACGCCGAGGCGCAGGTGCGGTGCGAGGAACCCGGGCGCGGACGCCGCCAGCGCGGCGAGCTCGCGCGCAGCCACGCGGTCGTCCTCCGGGCGCACCACCCGGTCGACGAAGCCCACCGTGAAGGCGAGCCCGTCGGGGTCGGCGAGCACGTCCGCGAGCTGCTGCGCGGCGGTGTCGACCGGCTCCGCCGCGCTCGCGTCGAGCCACCGGCGCACCAGCGCCACCGCGTCGTCCTCGAGCCGCCGCAGGTCCTCGGGGCCGTAGCGGTCGTCGGCGGTGACCCGGGGCCGGGCGTGCGCGGGGGCCGGGACGGCCTCGGCGCCGCGGGGCCCGGACGGCCCGGTGGGGTCCGTGGGGCGGTCGGGGCGTGCGTCGGGCCGGTCGTCGACGGTCACGTGGTCTCCGGGGTCGGGGTGCGCGGGGGTCGCCCGCGGGACGACCCATCATCCGCCACCGCGCCGGGCGTCCGCACCCGCGGGCCGGCCGCCGGCACGGCCGGCAGGGTGACGACGGCCCGCAGACCGCCCGCCGGGGCGTCGCCCAGCACGACGTCGCCGCCGAGGTCGCGGGCGACCTCCCGGGCGATGGCCAGGCCCAGGCCCGACCCGCCCGCGTCGCGGACGCGGGCGTCGTCGAGGCGCACGAACCGCTCGAAGACGCGCTCGCGGTCCGCCGGCGCGATCCCGGGCCCGTCGTCGTCGACCGTCACGCGGGCCGGCGCGACGGTGACCTGCACGCGGGTCGTCGCGTGCCGGGCGGCGTTCGCGACGAGGTTGCGCAGCACGCGTCGCACGCCGTCGTCGGTGCCGAGCGCGCTGCCGGCGCCGACCACCTCGAGCGCCACCGCGCGCGCGTCCGCCGCGGGTGCCGCGGACGCCGCCGCCTCCCCCGCGGCGGCGGCCAGGTCGACCGGCGCGCGCGGCACGGGCGTCGCCCCGACGCGGGCGAGCACCAGCAGGTCGTCGACGAGCGCCTGCATGCGGGCCACCTCCGGCCCGAGGTCGGCGAGCAGCTCGTCGACGGGGTAGGCGTCGGGGTGGGCGCGGGCGACCTCGACGGCGGCGCGCGCGGCCGCCACGGGCGAGCGCAGCTCGTGGGCGGCGTCGGCGACGAACGCACGCTGCCGCGCGGCCGACGCCTCGAGCCGGTCGAGCATCGCGTTGAGGGTGCGCGCGAGGGCCGCGAGCTCGTCGTCGGCGGCCGGGACGGGCAACGACCCCGGCCCGCCCGCGAGCGCGACCCGGTCGGCCGCGGCCCGCAGGTCCTCGACCGGCGCGAGCGCGCGGCCCAGCAGCGTGCGGACGAGCAGCGCGACGCCGAGCGTGAGCACGGGCACGACGAGCAGGAGCGCGAGGCGGGTCGCGTCGAGCACGCCGCGCACCTCGTCCAGCGGCACGCTCGCGACGACGGTCGCGGGGGCGCCGTCGAGCGTCACGGCGCGGACCGCGACGCGGGCCTGCGCGTCGTACGCGCTCGCGCCGGTGGTGCGCACCAGCACCGCGTCGCCGGCGTCGCGGCGCCACGCCGCGACGGTCGCGGCGTCCAGCACCGGCAGCGTGCGGCTGGCGGTGGCGGACGACGCGACGACGCCCCCGCCGGCGTCGAGCACCTGCGCGACCTCGCCCGGCTCGGCGACGGGCAGCGGGTCGGGCACGCGGTCGTCCGCGACGAGGGCCGCGACGGTCGCCGCACGCGCCCGCACGACGTCGTCGAGGGCCGCGACCCGGCTCGCGCCGATGACGGCGGACAGGGCCAGCGCACCGGCGACGAGCGCGACGGCGACGACGCCCGTGGCCAGCAGCGTGAGGCGGTCCCGCAGCGACAGCGTCGAGGGTCCGCGGCCGTCGGCCCGCCCGCGCGCGCTCACGTGGCCGGCGCCACCGGCGCCGCCGCGCCGATCCGGTAGCCGGCGCCGCGCACGGTCGCGACCGCGTCCTTGCCGAGCTTGCGGCGCAGGTAGCCGACGTAGACCTCGACGACGTTGGGGTCCTCGCCGCCGGTGTCGAAGACGTGGTCGAGCAGCTCGAGCTTGCCGACGACCCGGTCGCCGTGCCGCAGCAGGTACTCCAGCAGCGCGGTCTCGCGCACCGTCAGGTCGACCGGCGCCCCGTCGCGCGTGACCTCGCGCGTGGCGGGGTCGAGCGCGAGGGCGCCGGCACGCAGCACGGCGGGGCGCGGCGCGACCGGGCGGCGCACGAGCGCGCGCAGCCGCGCGACGAGCACGACGAACGAGAACGGCTTGGTCAGGTAGTCGTCGGCGCCCACGTCGAGCCCGTCGGCGACGTCGTGCTCGCCGTCCTTGGCCGACAGCATGAGCACGGGCGTCCACACCTCGCGCTCGCGCAGCGTCGTGACGACGTCGTACCCGTGCCGGCGCGGCAGCATCACGTCGACGACGAGCACGTCGTACTCGCCGTCGGTGGCCAGGCGCAGGCCCGTCTCGCCGTCGTGCGCGACGTCGACCGTGAACCCCTCCGCCGCCAAGCCCCGGCGCAGGGCGCGCGTCAGCCCCACCTCGTCGTCCACCAGCAGCACCCGCACCCCGGCAGCATCCCACCGCGCGCCGCGCCGGGCGGGCCGCACGGCGCGGACGGGCCGGTGCGCCTCTCAGGGTGTGCTCAGTGGTGCGGGACGACAGTGGTCGACATGGACACCACCGCCCCCGCGCCCGCCGACCGGGCCGCCGACTCCCCCGCCCCCGTGCGCCGGCACCGCGCGCGGTGGGCCGTCCCCGCCGTCGCCGCCGTCGCGGTCGGCGCCGCCTTCGCCGCCCCGCCGCTGCTGGCCACGGCCGGCACCGCGGGCCTGCCCGAGGTCACGCCCGAGGAGCTGCTCGCCCGCGTCGTCGAGGCCGAGCCGCAGGCGCTCTCGGGCACCGTCGTGCACACCGCGCGCCTGGGCCTGCCGGACCTGTCCCTCGTCGAGGTCGGCGGCGCCGACCCGATCGGACTGCTGGGCGGCTCGTCGACGCTGCGCGTCTGGTCCGACGGCGCCGAGCGCTCCCGCGTGTCGCTGCTCGGCCAGGCGTCGGAGTACTCGGTCGTCGCCGCCGGCCCGGAGGCCTGGACGTACTCGTCGTCCGACGACGAGGTCGTGCACTACGCGCTGTCCGACGCCGACCGCGCGCGGCTCCGGGCCATGGCCGACGAGCACGCCGCCGCACCGCCCGTCGCGGGCGACCTGCCGACGCCGGAGGAGCTCGGCCGCGCCGCGCTGACCCGCGCCGAGCAGCACGCGACCGTGGGGGTCGACGCGGCCACGACCGTCGCCGGCCGCGACGCGTACCAGGTGGTCGTGACCCCCCGCGGCGCCGACACGCTCGTGGGCCGCATCGTCGTGGCGGTGGACGCCGCGACGTGGACGCCGCTGCGCGTGCAGGTGTGGAGCAGCGACGACGCGGCGACGCCCGCCCTCGAGGTCGGGTTCACCGACGTGACGTTCGCCGCGCCGTCGGACGCCGTGCTGGCCTTCTCCCCGCCGCCCGGCGCGAGCGTGCGCGACGTCGTCGTGCCGCTGCCCGAGCAGCCGGCGCAGCTGCCCGCCGACGCGCCGGACGCGCAGGCGCTGACCGAGGCGCTCGAGGACCCGACGGCCACCCCGCCGCTCCCCGAGGGCGTCACGGTGACGGGCGACGGCTGGGACGCGGTCGTGCAGCTGGCCGGCGTGGACGTCGCGGGCCTGCTCGCCGCCGACCCCGCCGCGCTCGCCGAGATGGCCGTGCCCGACAAGACCTTCGGCTCGTCCGAGGGCGCGCAGCAGCTGTTCGACCAGTTCGTGCCCGCGGACGGCGAGGGCCCGGTGCCCGACCTCGACCAGCAGGCGCTGTACGACGAGCTGACGACGCCCGTCCCCGGCGGGCGCCTGCTCGAGTCGTCGCTGCTCTCGGTGCTGGTGCTCGACGACGGCCGCGTGCTGGCCGGCGCGGTGCCCGCGCAGACGCTGCTCGACCTCGCCGGCTGAGCCGGTCGTGACCACCACCGGCTCGGCGGGCGCGCCCCCGGCGGCGGCCGCGGGGCAGTCTGGTGCGGTGACCCGCACGCAGGACGCCCCCCGGCCCGCCGGCGGGCGCGCGCCCGCGCACGGCACGTCCGGCGCGCGCGCCGACACCGCCGACGCGGTCAGCACCCACGGCCTGACGAAGCGGTTCGCGACCGGGCAGGTCGCCGTCGACGGGCTCGACCTGCACGTGCCGCGCGGTGCGGTGTTCGGCTTCCTCGGGCCCAACGGCTCGGGCAAGACGACGACGATCCGCATGCTGCTCGGGCTCGTGCGGCCCACCGCCGGCACCGTGCACCTGCTCGGCGCGCCGATGCCCGACGCGGCCGGGCGCGTCCTGCCGCGCGTCGGGGCGCTCGTCGAGGGGCCGGCGTTCCACCCCTACCTGTCCGGCCGCGCCAACCTGGCGCGCGTCGACGCCGCCGACGCGACGACCGACCCGCGCACGCGGGCGCGGCGCACCGCCGACGCCCTCGAGCGGGTCGGCCTCGCGGCCGCCGCGGACAAGCGCTACCGGCAGTACTCGCTCGGCATGAAGCAGCGCCTCGGCCTGGCTGCGGCGCTGCTCCGGCCCCGTGACCTGCTGGTGCTCGACGAGCCGACCAACGGCCTGGACCCCCAGGGCACCCGCGAGGTGCGCCACCTCGTGCGGGAGCTGGCCGACGGCGGCGCGACCGTGCTCGTGTCGTCGCACCTGCTCACGGAGATCGAGCAGGTGTGCACGCACGTCGGGATCATGGGCCGCGGCCGCCTCCTGCTGCAGGGCCCGCGCGCGGACCTCACGGCCCGGCGCGGCGTGCACGTCGTGGTCCGCACGACGCCGCGCGGCGTCGAGCCGGGGCTGGCGGAGCTGCGCCGGCTCGGCCTGCCCGACGCCCGCGTCGACGGCCGCGCGCCCGCGCCCGCGCCCGCCGACGAGCCCACGCTCGTCGCCGGCCTGCCCGACGCCGCGCCACCGCCGCAGGACGTCGCCGCCGCGCTCGTGCGCGCCGGCGTGGACCTCGTCGCGTTCGAGGTGCGGCGCCCGTCGCTCGAGGAGCTCTTCGTGGACCTGACCGGGGAGGGCTTCGATGTCGCCCGCTGACACGACCGCGCCCGTCGCCGCCGCTCCCGCCGGCACCGCACCCGCCGGCACCGCACCCACCGGCACCGCACCCGACGTCCCGGCGGACGGCCACCGCCGCGGCGCCCTCGTCCGCCTGCTGCGGTCCGAGCTGCGGCTCGTGCTGGGCCGCCGGCGCAACGTCGTGCTGCTCGTCGGCCTCGCGCTCGTCCCGGTGCTCCTCGCACTCGTGCTCTTCCTCACGCAGGACTCCGCGCTCGCCGGGCAGGGACCGCCGTTCGTCACGCGCGTGACCGGCAACGGCCTGTTCCTCGTCGTGGCGTCGCTGTTCCTGTGCCTGCCGTTCCTCCTGCCGCTGACGATCGGCATCGCGTCGGGCGACGCGGTCGCGGGCGAGGCCGCCGCCGGGACGCTGCGCTACCTGCTCGTCGTCCCGGTGGGCCGGACGCGGCTGCTGCTCGTCAAGGCGGCCGCCGCGCTCGCGTTCGCCGCGGCGGCGGTGCTGGCCATCGCGGTCGTCGGGCTCGTCGTCGGCGCCGCGCTGTTCGGCCTGGGCGACCTCACGCTCCTGTCGGGCGACACCATCCCGCTGTCGGCGGGCGTGCTGCGCGTCGTGGGCGTGGTCGCGTACGTGGGCCTGTCGATGACCGGGCTCGTCGCCGTCGGCCTGTTCTTCTCCACGCTCACGGAGGTGCCGGTCGGCGCCATGGCGGCGACGGTCGTGGTGGCCGTCGTCTCCAGCGTGCTGACGCAGCTGCCGCAGCTGTCCGCGATCCACCCGGCGCTGCTCACCACGCACTGGTTCGACTTCGCCGAGATGCTGCGCATCCAGCCCGACGCGGGCGTGCTGCTGCAGGGGCTGGCGGTGCAGGCCGGCTGGGTCGCGGTGTTCGGCTCGCTCGCATGGGCGCGGTTCACCACGGCGGACGTCTCGTCCTGACGGTGCCAGACTCGGGCCCATGACGATCTTCGGGACCGACGTCGACCGCCCGGAGGGCCTCACCTACGCCGTCGTCCTCACGCGCGCCGACCGCGACGCCGTGGTGGACGCGCTCACCGCCGAGCGGTTCTCCGGCTGGGTCGGACCGGTCGACGCGGGCTGGGTCGTCGCGGTGCCCGAGACGCCGCTCGGCCACGTCGCCGCGCGGCGCCAGCACGTCGAGGAGGTCGCGGGCACGCTGTCGGCCGCGGTGGGCACGCCCGTGGTCGTCGTGATCGTGACCCGGGACGAGCTGCTGCAGCTGTGGGCGTGGGACGGCACCGCCGTCGTCGCCGAGTACGTCTCCGACCCGTCGGTGGCGGACCCCGACGACGAGTCGGCGGCGTGGTCGGGACCGACCGGCGTCCACGAGGCGCCGGCGCTCGCCGCGCTCGCCGGCCGTCCCGAGGCGGCCGACGCGGTGGGCGAGCTGCTCGGCGAGGAGCTCGGCGAGTCCGAGCACGAGTCGGAGCGGCTCATGGCGCTCGCGCGCGCGCTCGGCTGGCCCGAGTGGCTCGTCGCGGTCGACTCGCTGCCGCGGCGCGTGCCCGGCGGCCCCGACGCCGACGCGTTCCTGCGGCTGCGGGCGGGGCGCACCGGGGCCGCCGGTCTGCTCGCGGCCCGCGCGGCGAAGGTCGTCCGACGCGACCACTGACGGCAGGCGGCCCGGTGCTGGGCACGGCGGCGTCCACGCGGCAGGCTGGTGCCGTGACCGCCGCCGACCCGCGCCTGCGCGAGCTCGTGCTGCTGCGCCGCGTGCGCGACCGCATCGACCGCGACTACGCGCAGCCCCTCGACGTCGAGGCGCTCGCGCGCGACGTGCACCTGTCGGCCGGTCACCTGAGCCGCCGGTTCCGTGCGGTGTTCGGCGAGTCGCCGTACAGCTACCTCATGACGCGGCGCATCGAGCGTGCGATGACGCTGCTGCGCCGGGGCGACCTGTCCGTCACGGACGTGTGCTTCGCGGTCGGGTGCGCGTCGCTCGGCACGTTCAGCACGCGGTTCTCCGAGCTCGTCGGCATGTCCCCCAGCGCGTACCGCCGGCTCGCCGCCGACGAGGGCCGCGGGCTGCCCGGGTGCGTCGCCAAGCAGGTCATGCGACCCGTCAGGAATCGAGAAGCACGGACCGCACCCGGCTCCCTAGCGTGAGCGGCATGGACCTCGTCATCTCCTCCACGTTCCTGCCGGCCGACGACCCCGAGGCGTCGCTGGCGTTCTACCGCGACGTGCTCGGCTTCGAGGTGCGCCTCGACGTCGGCTACGGCGCCATGCGGTGGGTCACGGTCGGCGCGCCCGAGCAGCCGCAGACGTCGATCGTGCTGCACCCGCCCGCGGCCGACCCCGGCCTCACCGACGCCGAGCGCCGCACCATCGCCGAGCTCATGGCGAAGGGCAGCTACGCGTCGATCGTCCTCGCCACCTCCGACGTCGACGCGACGTTCGCGCGGCTCGTCGCGGCCGGCGGGGAGGTCGTGCAGGAGCCCACGGACCAGCCGTACGGGCTGCGCGACTGCGCGTTCCGCGACCCCGCGGGGAACATGGTCCGGATCAACCAGCAGCCCTGACCCGCTCCCGCGGTCAGCCCCCGGCCGACGCCCCCACCGCGGCGGCCGCGTCGTGATCGGGCCAGCGCGGGGCGGGCACGGTCGCGCGGCGCGCGGGGTCCGCGACGGACGGCGCCGCCGGGTCGCGCGGCCCGACGCGGTGCACGACGACGACGGTGTCGTCCGTCGAGCCGTCGGGGGCCATGCGGGCGAGCAGCGCGTCGGCGAGCACGTCGGGGTCGGCGCCCTTGTCGGGGAGGCCGGCGAGCACGGCCGCGAGCTCGTCGAGCCGGTCCCGCAGCAGCGTGCCGCGCCGCTCCAGCAGCCCGTCGGTGCACAGCACGAGCAGGTCGCCCTCCGCCACCGGGACGACGGCCTGCGGCCGCGGGCCGGCCGGCACCGTGAGGGGCCGGCCGCGTCCGCCCGCGAGCCACGTGACCGTGCGGTCGGGGTGCAGCACCAGGCCCGGCGGGTGCCCCGCCGACGAGAAGGTGAACGTCCCCGCGTCCGGGTCGACGACGCCGCACAGCACGGTCGCGAGCTCCGCGCCGGGCAGCGTGCGCGCGAACGCGTCCAGGCCGTCGAGGACGTCGGCGGGACGACGCGTGCGCAGCAGCAGCGCGCGCGCCGCGCTGCGCAGCTGCCCCATCCGCGAGGCGGCCTCGAGGCCGTGGCCGACGCAGTCCCCCACCACGACGCCCAGCGGCCCGCGCGGCGTGCCGGGGTCGGCGTCGTCCGTACCGTCCGGGTGCTCGTGGTCGTCGGCGAGCGCGACGACGTCGTACCAGTCGCCGCCGACGGTCAGCTCGCGCACGGCGGGCACGTAGCGGGTCGCGACGTCGCCCCGCGCGACCTCGGGCTCGAGCATCGCGTGCTGCAGGACGTCCGACACGCGCGTGACCGCCGCGACCTGCCGCTCGAGCCGCAGGGCCGACGTGACGGCGGCGGCGACGGTGTCCGCGACGACGCGGGCGAACGCGCGCGCCTGGTCGTCCACCTGCCGCAGCGGACCCAGGCGCAGCACCACGGCGCCCGCACGGCCGTCCGCCTCCGCCAGCCGGAACGGGACGGCCAGCACGTGCCCGTCCTCGACGACGTCGCCGCGCGCGGTCGCGTCGACGACGAGCCCGGGGCGCGCGCCGACGGGGGTCGGGGACGCCGCGATGACGTTGACGCCGGCGGGCGGCCCGAGGTGGACCTCGACGCCGACCACGTCGGGACCGTCGTCGAGCAGCGCGACCGCCGTCGCGACCACGGCACCGACCGACGGCACGGTCCCCTGCAGGCGGCGGGAGAGCTCGGCCAGCAGCCGCACGCGCCGCTGCTCGACCACGAGGTGCGTCGTGTCGGTCGCGATGTCCAGCAGGCCGGCGACGCGCCCGTCGACGTCGCGCAGCGGGCTGTAGGAGTACGTGAAGAACGTCTCCTCGTCGTACCCGGACCGGTGCATGACGAGGCGCTGGTCCGAGACCCACGTCGGCCGCCCGTGCTCCATGACCTCGCGGACCAGCGGTGCGATGTCGTCCCACACGTCGGGCCACACGTCGGCGAGCGGCGCCCCGAGGGCTCCCGGGTGCTTCTGCGTGCCGAGGATCTCGCGGTACGCGTCGTTGTAGATCATCGTGAGCGCCGGACCCCACGTGACCAGCACGGGGAACCGCGTGCTGAGGCACAGCTCGACCGCCGAGCGCAGCGGCACCGGCCATGCCGACGGGGCACCCAGCGGGGTCGCCGCCCAGTCCACGGCGCGCAGCGCGTCGCCCATGCCGCCCCGCGCCGTCGCGCGCAGGAACCAGGGCGATCTCACCCCAGGGACCCTAGACGCCGGCACCGACGGTGTCGCGGCCGGCCGGCCGACGTCACCCCCGCGGCCGCGCACCAGGGCAGGATGGGCGCGTGAGCGTCACCGTGACCGACCAGCCGCGCGTCCTGCGCAGCGCCCTCCTCGTCGACTTCGACAACGTGTACATCGGGCTCAAGCGCCTCGACCCCGCGGCGGCGGAGGCGTTCGCCACCGAGCCGGGGCACTGGCTCGCGCAGCTCGCGCAGGGCTCCGACACGGACGGGGAGGTCACGCGCCGCTTCCTCGTGCGCGCCTGCTACCTCAACCCGTCGGTGTACTCCCGGTACCGGCCCAACTTCACGCGCGCCGGGTTCCGCGTCGTCGACTGCCCGTCCCTCACGCAGCAGGGCAAGAGCAGCGCCGACATCAACCTCGTGCTCGACGCCGTCGACGCGCTCGCGGCACCCACGCGCTACGACGAGTTCGTCATCGTGTCCGCCGACGCGGACTTCACGCCCCTGGCGCAGCGCTGCCGGGCCGACGACCGGCGCGTCACCATCATCACCGCGAGCCCCGCCGCCAGCGCCTACCGGTCGGTCGCCGACTCGGTCGTCGGCGCCGACGCGCTCGCCGACCTGGTGACGCAGACGCTCTCGCCGCTCGACGCCGACGAGGTCGGGGACGGCGAGGCGACCGTCGACGCGCCCGGCACCCCGCCGGCACGGGGCACCGCCGCGGCGACCGACGCCGCGCCCGCCGCCCCCGCTCCCACGCCGGCCGCGACCGAGGCGACCAGCTCGGGACCGGCCGCCGGCGCCACCGCGCACGCCGCCGCCCCGGCGACCGGACCCGGCGAGGCCCGCGCGCGCCGCGCCGTCCTGCGCCACGTCCGCACGGCCGACGGCCCCGTCCCCCTGGGCGCGGTCGCGCAGGCCGCGCTCACCGCCGACCCGAGCATGACGGCCACGCAGTGGGCGGGCGCCGGCGGGTTCACCGCCTGGCTGACCCGCACGCTGCCCGAGCTGGGCGTCTCCACGCGCCCGCCCGGCCACGTCTGGGACGCCCGCCGCTTCGGCGAGGCCGACCTGCCGGGCGCGGTGGCGGACACCGACCCGACCGACCTGCAGCGCCAGGTCATCGCCGTGACCGACACGCCGGGCCTGAGCCAGGCGCAGTACCGGGTCCTGCTCGAGACGCTGGCCGCCGACGTGTCCGCGCACCCGTTCGACCGCGTGACGACGTCGCGGCGCGTGCACGAGGCGTGCCAGCAGGCGGGCGCCAAGGTCGGCCGGTCGACCGTGAACTTCGTGATCTCCGGCGTGCTGTACGTCGGCCTGTCGCTGTCGGAGCCGCGCGCGCCGCGGGACGTCGCACGGGCGTGGGCCGACAACGTCATCGGCCTGTGCCGCGGGGCGCGCATGGAGCTGACGTCGGGCGACGCCGCGGCCATCCGCTCGTGGGTCGGCGGTGGTCTCGCGGACGCCTGACCGTCACGTCGCATCGGCGATGCGCGACGGCCCGGTCGCCCCGCGCG
>NZ_JBHUZW010000105.1:0-13521 GCF_042667215.1 Cellulomonas sp. NPDC057328
GGCAGTGCGCGACCTCAGGCCCGGGCGTCGACGACGGCGAGCGTGCGCTTGCCGCGCCGCAGCACCGCCCAGCGCCCGTGCAGCAGGTGGTCCGCGGTGAGGACGGCGTCCTCGTCCGTGACCCGCACGTTGTTCACGGACGCCCCGCCCTCGGCCACCGCGCGACGGGCGGCTGCCTTGCTGGGCACGACGCCCGTGGCGGCGAGGAGGTCGACGACGGCGTCGCCCGCTCCGCCGCGCGCTGTGGGCAGCTCCGCCACGGCGGCCGCGAACGTGTCGGCGTCGAGGTCCTCGAGCGCACCCCGTCCGAACAGCGCCTGGCTGGCGGCGACGACGGCGTCCGCGGCACCCGTGCCGTGCACGAGGGCGGTGACGTCGTACGCCAGCGTCCGCTGCGCCTCGCGCGCCGCCGGCCGGCTCGCCACCGACTCCTCCAGCTCCGCGATCTCCGCCCGGCTGCGGAACGTGAAGACCTTGAGGTAGCGCACGACGTCGGCGTCGTCCGTGTTGACCCAGAACTGGTAGAAGGCGTACGGCGTCATCATGTCGGGCGCGAGCCAGACAGCGCCGCCCTCCGACTTGCCGAACTTCGTGCCGTCGGCCTTCGTGATGAGCGGCGTGGTCAGCGCGTGCACGGGCGTGCGCTCGGTCTTGCGGATCAGGTCGACGCCCGACAGCAGGTTGCCCCACTGGTCGTTGCCGCCGGTCTGCAGCGTGCAGCCGTGCCGGCGGAACAGCTCGCGGAAGTCGAGCCCCTGCAGGATCTGGTAGCTGAACTCCGTGAACGAGATGCCCTCCTCGCTCGCGAGCCGCCGCGCCACCGTGTCCTTCGCGAGCATCGTGCCGAGGCGGTAGTGCTTGCCGACGTCGCGCAGGAAGTCGATCGCGGACAGCCCGCCGGTCCAGTCGAGGTTGTTCACCATGACGGCGGCGTCGGGGCCCTCGAAGTCGAGGAAGCGCTCGATCTGGGCGCGCAGGCGGCCGACCCACTCGGCCACCGTCTCGGGCGTGTTCAGCACGCGCTCCCCCGACATGCGCGGGTCGCCGATCAGGCCCGTGGCGCCGCCGACGAGGGCGAGCGGGCGGTGCCCCGCGAGCTGCAGGTGCCGCATGAGCACGAGCTGCACGAGGTGCCCGTGGTGCAGGCTCGGCGCCGTCGGGTCGAAGCCCGTGTAGAACGTGACCGGCCCGGCGTCCAGCGCCTGGACCAGCGCGTCGCGGTCGGTGGTCTGGGCGACGAGGCCCCGCCACTCGAGCTCGTCGAGGATGCTGCTCACGTCTGTCTCCTCCTCGCGGGCGCGGGGCGCCCGGGGTCGTGGTCGTGCGGTCGGGTGGTCCGGGAGGCGGCGCGCAGGGGCACGGGCCTCAGGCCGACGTCGTCGCCCCGCGCGGGGCGTCTGCCGACGCCGGCGACCGATACGCCGGGCGGTACGCGGAGACCGTCCGCTCGTCCGTCAGCCAGAGCCGCCAGGGGTGCGCGCCGCCGTCGCCACCCGGCCCCGACACGCCGACCCGCGGTCCCGTCGCGACGGCGGGCAGCACGGTGCCCGTGTCGCGCCGGCGCACGACCACCGCGCCACCGGGCTCCGTCACGTCGCAGCCGTTCGCCGCGAGGTCGAGACCGAGGCACACGGCCAGCCGCGCCGGTCCGCGCGCGAGCTGCCGCGCGCTGTCCACCACGCCGGACCGCTCGCGGCGCGCCCACGCGAGCTCGGCGCCGTCGACGACCTCGCCGGCGCGCAGCAGCACCGCCGACGCCCGCCCGGCGGGCTGCGTCACGACGTTGACGCAGTGGTGCAGGCCCATGTGCCGGTACACGTAGAGCCGTCCGGGCTCGGCGAACATCGCCGCGTTGCGCGGCGTCCGGCCGCGGAAGGCGTGCGAGCCGGGGTCGTCCTCGCCGCCGTACGCCTCGACCTCGGTCAGGCGGACCGTGACGGCACCCTCGGGCGTGCGGGTGGTCACGTAGCCGCCGAGCAGGTCGCGCGCCACCTGCAGGACGTCCCGCGCGTACCACGTGCGTGCGGGCACCGGGCCGAGGCCGAGGACGCCGCCCGGGGGCGGCGCGTCCCCGGGAGCGGGCTCCGGCTCGACGGTCACGCGGTCATCATGCCAAAGGCGTCGAGCCGGACGTCGGCCCGTCCGCGCGTCCCCTCGCGCGCGAAGTGCGCGTCCTCGTCCGCCATCCACGTGCGCCAGTGGGGCAGCGCGGCCTCGCCGTCGCGCTCGAGCCCGCGCCGCAGGCGCAGGTCCGGCGCCGCCTCGACCCACACGCGGAGGGTCGCCACGGCGTCGGCCGCGCGCCGCGCCGACCCGCACCCCTCCAGGACGAGGACGTCGGTGACGGGCACGTCGACCCAGTCGTCGAACCGGTCGGACGGCCAGTCGAACCGCTGGTAGCGCCCCGGCAGGCCGCGGCGCAGCGGCTCGAGCACCTGGGCGGACAGGCGCGGCCACAGCGAGCCCTCGAGCCCGCGCCAGCCGGCGTACAGGTCGTCGAGGTGCAGCACGTCGGCACCCGCGCCGCGCACCCGCACCTGCGCGGCGAGCCGGCCCGCCGCCGTCGTCTTGCCCGACCCGGCGGGGCCGTCGACGCAGACGAGCCGGACGGGGCCGAGCCGGCGGGGCCCGTCGAGCACGCGGTCGGCGAGGGCGCCGGCGACCGCGTCCGCGTCGGGCGGTCCTGCGGCAGCGTGCCCCGCCGCCGCCCCGGGCCGCTCCCCCATCAGGAGGCGCGCGACGCCCGCAGCCGCGCCGCGGCGTCGCGTGCCCGGCCGAGCTGCTCCGCCACGCGCACGGGTGCCGTGCCGCCGTGCGCGGACCGCGACGCGAGCGAGCCCTCGACGGAGAGCACGGCCCGGACGCCCGGCGTCAGATGCGGTGAGATCGCCTGCAGCTGCGCGTCGGTCAGGTCCCACAGCTCGAGCGCCGGCTCGTGCTCCTCGCACGCGCGCACGCACGCACCGGCCACCTCGTGCGCGACGCGGAACGGCACGCCCTCGCGGACGAGCCACTCGGCGATGTCGGTCGCCAGCGAGAAGCCCTGCGGCGCGAGCGCGGCCATCCGCCCGGTGTCGAACGTGAGCGTCGCGACCATGCCCGCGAACGCGGGCAGCAGCACCGTGAGCTGGTCGACCTGGTCGAAGACCGGCTCCTTGTCCTCCTGCAGGTCGCGGTTGTACGCGAGCGGCAGGCCCTTGAGCGTCGTCAGGAGACCGGTGAGGTCGCCCACGAGGCGCCCCGCCTTGCCGCGTGCGAGCTCGGCGACGTCCGGGTTCTTCTTCTGCGGCATGATGCTCGACCCCGTGGAGTACGCGTCGTGCAGGCGCACGAACCCGAACTCCTTGGTCGCCCAGAGGACGACCTCCTCCGCGAGGCGCGAGAGGTCCACCGCGACCATGGCGGCGACGAACGCGAACTCCGCGACGACGTCCCGCGACGCCGTGCCGTCGATCGAGTTCTCGACCGGCGCGTCGAAGCCGAGCTCCGCCGCCACGGCGGCCGGGTCGAGCCCGAGGGACGAGCCCGCCAGCGCGCCCGACCCGTACGGGGACACCGCGGCGCGGCGGTCCCAGTCGGCCCAGCGCTCGACGTCGCGCAGCAGGGGCCACGCGTGCGCGAGCAGGTGGTGCGCGAGCAGCACGGGCTGCGCGTGCTGCAGGTGCGTGCGACCGGGCACGGGCGCGTCGCCCGCAGCCTCGGCCTGCGCGACCAGCGCGTCGACGACGTCGAGGACCATGCCCGACAGGACGCGTGCCTGGCGGCGCAGGTACATGCGCACGAGCGTCGCGATCTGGTCGTTGCGCGAGCGTCCGGCGCGCAGCTTGCCGCCCAGGTCCGCGCCGGCGCGCTCGATGAGCCCGCGCTCGAGCGCCGTGTGCACGTCCTCGTCGTCGGGCGTCGGCGCGAAGGTGCCGGCGGCGACGTCGGCGCGCAGGCGCTCGAGGGCGTCCTCCATGCCCGCGACCTCGGCGTCGGTCAGCAGGCCGGCCGCGTGCAGGACGTGCGCGTGCGCGACCGACCCGGTGATGTCGTCGTCGGCGAGCCGCCAGTCGAAGTGCGTCGAGCGCGACAGCTCGGTGAGGGCCGCCGCCGGGCCGGACGCGAAGCGTCCGCCCCACAGGGCGAGCGGGCCCTCACCGGGCGTCGCGGGGATCGTCTCCTCAGGCACGCGCGATGCCGCCCTGGTGCCCGAGGTCGGGCGCGTTCCCGAACTTGACGTCGCGCGCCGCGGCCAGCTTGGAGCTGAGCCCGTAGATCTCGATGAAGCCCTTGGCGGCCGACTGGTCGAACGTGTCGCCCGTGTCGTACGTCGCGAGGTTGAAGTCGTACAGGCTCGCGTCCGAGCGGCGGCCCGAGACGGTCGCGCGGCCGCCGTGCAGCACGAGCCGCACGTCGCCGGAGACGTAGCGCTGCGTGTCCTCGACGAAGACGTCGAGGGAGCGCTTGAGCGGGCTGAACCACTGGCCGTCGTAGACCAGCTCGGTCCAGCGCTGCTCGACGCCCCGCTTGAAGCGGGCCTGCTCGCGCTCCACCGTGACGTTCTCGAGCTCCTGGTGCGCCGCGATGAGCGCGATCGCGCCCGGCGCCTCGTAGACCTCGCGCGACTTGATGCCGACCAGGCGGTCCTCGACGATGTCGATGCGGCCGACGCCCTGGGCGCCCGCGCGGCGGTTCATCTCCTGGATCGCCTGCAGCGGCGTGACCGGCACGCCGTCGAGCGCGACCGGGACGCCCTCGCTGAACGTGACGACGACCTCGTCGGCGACCGGCGGGAACGTCGGGTCGTCGGTGTACGTGTAGACGTCCTTGGTGGGGCCGTTCCAGATGTCCTCGAGGAAGCCGGTCTCGACCGCGCGGCCCCACACGTTCTGGTCGATGGAGAACGGGTTGTGCTTCGTCGTCTCGATCGGCAGGTCGTGCTTCTCGGCGAACTCGATCGCCTTGTCCCGCGTGAGGGCGAGGTCCCGGACGGGCGCGAGGCACGTGAGGTCCGGCGCGAGCGACGTGATGCCGACCTCGAAGCGGACCTGGTCGTTGCCCTTGCCCGTGCAGCCGTGCGCGACCGTGGTGGCGCCGAACTGGCGGGCCGCGCGCACGAGGTGCTTCACGATGACGGGCCGCGACAGCGCCGAGACGAGCGGGTAGCGGTCGAGGTAGAGGCCGTTGGTCTTGAGGGCCGGCATGCAGTACTCGGTGGCGAACTCGTCGCGGGCGTCCGCGACGTACGCCTCGACGGCACCGCAGTCGAGCGCGCGGCGGCGGATGACCTCGAGGTCCTCCCCGCCCTGACCGACGTCGACCGCGACGGCGATCACCTCGGCGCCGGTGGCCTCGGCGATCCAGCCGATGCCCACCGAGGTGTCCAGCCCCCCGGAGTACGCGAGGACGACGCGATCGGTCATGTCAGGTTCTCTCCGTTCTCGGCAACGTCAGCATGCATGAACATACATCCTCACGCGGAGATATGCATAACCGGTTTCAGCCCTCGCCCGCGAGCGCGAGGAAGCGCGCCGCGACCGCCTCGCCGCCGTCGGCGGCGCGCGAGATGACGAGCACGGTGTCGTCGCCCGCGATCGTCCCGAGGACGTTCGGCAGCACGGAGTGGTCGATCGCGGACGCGAGGAACTGCGCGGCACCCGGCGGCGTGCGCAGCACCACGAGGTTGCCGGAGGCCTCGGCCGTCACGAGCAGCTCCGCGCAGAGGCGCGCCAGGCGCGCCGCGAGCATCTCGGTGTCGGTCGTCGCCGGCGTGCGGTCGCCGCCCTCCTGCGGCACGGCGTACGCGAGCGCCCCGGACGGCGTGCGGATCTTCACGGCGCGCAGCTCGACGAGGTCGCGCGACAGCGTCGCCTGCGTCACGTGCACGCCCTCGTCGGCGAGCAGCTCGGCGAGCTCGCCCTGGGAGTGCACCGACCCCCGCGACAGCAGGCTCGTGATCAGGGCGTGGCGCGCCGCCTTCGTCGACGGGATCGCGCCCGTCGTGCTCACGACCGCTCCAGGAGGAACGTCAGGAGCGCCTTCTGGGCGTGCAGGCGGTTCTCGGCCTCGTCCCAGACGACCGACTGCGGGCCGTCGAGCACGTCCGCGGTGATCTCCTTGCCGCGGTACGCCGGCAGGCAGTGCAGGACGAGCGCGTCGGGGGCGGCGAGCACGAGCGCGTCGGCGTCGAGCCGGAACGCGGTGAAGCGGTCGGCGCGCTCCCCTGCCTCGTCCTCCTGGCCCATCGACACCCATGTGTCCGTCGCCACGACGTCGGCGCCGGCGACGGCCGCGTCGCGGTCGTGCACGACGGCGACCGAGCCGCCCGTGGTGGCCGCGACGGCCTGCGCGGCCGCGACGACGTCCGGGTCGGGCAGCGCGTCCGGCGGGGTGCCGACGCGCACGTGCAGGCCCGCCGTCGCACCGCCGAGCAGGTACGAGTGCGCCATGTTGTTCGCACCGTCACCGACGTACGCGAGCGTCGTGCCGGGCAGCGACGCGACGCCGCCGCGGTGCTGCGCGACGGTCGTGAGGTCGGCCAGCACCTGGCACGGGTGGAACTCGTCGGTGAGGGCGTTGACCACGGGCACCCCGGCGGCCGCCGCCATCTCGTCGAGCCGCGTCTGCGCGTGCGTGCGCCAGACCACCGCGGCGACCTGACGGCCCAGCACCCGTGCGGTGTCGGCGATCGACTCGCGGACGCCGATGCGGGCGAGCGTCCCGTCGACCGCGAGCGGGTACCCGCCGAGCTCGGCGATGCCCGCCGTGAAGCTCACCTGCGTGCGCAGCGTCGGCTTGTCGAAGATGACCGCGACCGCCCGCGGGCCCGCGAGCGGCGTCCGCACGAACCGGTCGCCCCGGAACGCGAGCGCGAGCTCGAGGACCGTCGTCTGCTCGTGCGGGGTGAGGTCGTCGTCGCGCAGGAAGTGCCGGGTCACGAGACGTCCTCCGCGATCTCGGCCGGCAGCGCGGCCACGAGGTCGACGAACGGCTGCGCCTGCTCGTCGGTGAGCACGAACGGCGGCGCGATGCGCAGCGTCGTGGGCGTGCACGGGTTGACGACGACGCCCGCGTCGAGTGCGTCCGCCGCGACGCGCGCCGCGACGGGCGCGGTCAGCTCGACGGCGATGAGCAGGCCCTCGCCGCGCACCTCGCGGACCAGCGGGCTGCCGGTGCCGGCGAGGCGCGCGCGCAGCCGCTCCCCGAGCGCCGTGACGTGCGCGAGCAGCCCGTCGCGCTCGATGACGCCGATCGTGGCGAGCGCGGCCGCGGCGGCGACGGGGTTGCCGCCGAACGTCGTGCCGTGCTGGCCGCGGCCGAGCAGGGACGCGACGTCCGGCCCGTAGGCGACGAGCCCGCCGACGGGGAAGCCGCCGCCCAGGCCCTTGGCGACCGTCACCACGTCCGGGACGACGCCACCGCCGAGATGCGGGTGCTGGTGCGCGAACCACCGGCCCGTGCGTCCCATCCCCGACTGCACCTCGTCGAGCACGAGCAGGGCGCCGTGCCGTGCGGTGAGCTCGCGGGCGCGCGCCAGGTAGCCCGGCGGCAGGGGACGCACGCCGGCCTCGCCCTGGACCGGCTCGACCACGAGGCCGGCGACCCGGTCACCCCCGTCGGCGAACGCGGCCTCGAGCGCGTCCGTGTCGCCGAACGGCAGGAACTCCACGCCGCCCGGCAGGGGCTCGAACGGCTCGCGGTACGCCGCCTTGCTCGTCAGCGCGAGTGCCCCCATGGACCGGCCGTGGAAACCGCCCTCGAGCGCCAGCACGCGCGGGCGGCGGCCGGCCGAGTGCCGGCGCAGCAGCTTGAACGCGGCCTCGTTCGCCTCGGTGCCCGAGTTGGTGAGGAAGACGCGCGAGCCCTCCGGCGCGCCCGCGAGGGCGAGCAGGCGCTCCGCCAGCGCGATCTGCGTCGGGCTCGCGAAGAAGTTGGAGATGTGGCCGAGCGTGCCGAGCTGCGCGCTGACCGCGGCCGTCAGGGTCGGGTGCGCGTGGCCGAGGGAGTTGACCGCGATGCCGCCGAGCAGGTCGAGGTAGCGGCGGCCGTCGGCGTCCCACACGTACGGGCCCTCGCCGCGCACGAGCACCCGCTGGGGCGGCCCGAACGTGTCCATGACGGCGTGCGTGTAGCGGTCCGTCCACTCGGCGACGGACCCTGCGCCGGCGGGCAGCGGGAGCGCGTCGTCCGGCGCCTCGGCGCGGTGCCGGGCGGCGGACGGCGGGGTGCTGCTCGCGGTGGTCGTCGCGGGCGCGGCGGGCGTCCCGGCGGGCGATGCGGCGGGCGGTGCGGCGGGCGGTGCGGCTGCGGCGGTGGGCTCGGTCACGGGGCGTCCTCCTGCGCGGCACGGACCCGGGGCACCGGGACCGTGGAGGGGTTGTCGGCCGGGTCGACGTCGGGCAGGACCATGGTGCCGACGCCGTCGGACGTGAAGACCTCGACGAGGATCGAGTGCGCCTCGCGGCCGTCGATGACGTGGGCGCGCGGGACACCGCCCTCGACGGCGCGCCAGCAGGCCTCCATCTTCGGGCGCATGCCGGCGTCGAGGCGGGGCAGCAGCGTCGCGAGGTCCGACGCGCGGATGCGCCGCACGAGGCTGTCGCGGTTCGGCCAGTCGGTGTACAGGCCCTCGACGTCGGTCAGCACGATGAGCTTGCGCGCGCCGAGCGCGACCGCGAGCGCGGCCGCGGCGGTGTCGGCGTTGACGTTGAGCACCTGCGTGGGGTCGTCGACGTCGGGCGCGACCGTGGAGACGACCGGGATGCGCCCCGCGTCGAGGAGGTCGAGCACCGCGCCGGGGTTCACCTGCACGACGTCGCCGACGAGGCCGACGTCGACCTCCTGGCCGTCGACGACGGCGGTGCGGCGCCGCGCCTGGAAGAGCGCGCCGTCCTCCCCCGACAGGCCCACCGCGTGCGGTGCGTGGCTGTTCAGCAGCCCGACCAGCTCGCGCGAGACCTGGCCCGTGAGGACCATGCGGACGACCTCCATGGCCTCCGGCGTGGTGACGCGCAGACCGCCGCGGAACTCGCTCTCGATGCCGAGGCGGTCGAGCATCGCGTTGATCTGCGGGCCACCCCCGTGCACCACGACGGGGCGCAGCCCGACCTGGCGCAGGAACACCATGTCCTCGGCGAAGGCGCGCTTGAGCCGGTCGTCGACCATCGCGTTGCCGCCGTACTTGACGACGACCAGCGCGCCGGAGAACTGCTGCAGCCAGGGCAGCGCCTGGATGAGGACCTCCGCCTTCTGGTCGGGGCGCAGGTCGGTGCGCGTGTCGAAGACGAAGTCGTCGGGCACCGGGGGCAGGTCGGGGCTCGTGCCGCTCATGTGGAGTACGCGCTGTTCTCGTGGACGTAGTCGTGCGTGAGGTCGTTGGTCCAGACCGTCGCGGACGCGTCGCCCGCGTGCAGGTCGACCACGACGTGGACCTCCCGCGCCGCGGCGAGGTCGAGCTGGGCGGGGTCCTCGTGGGCGCCGCCGGCGCGGCAGATCTGCAGGTCGTTGATCGTCACGTCGAGCGCCGCCGGGTCGAACGGGGCGACGTCCTCCGGCACCGTGCCGACCTGGGCGATGATCCGGCCCCAGTTCGGGTCGTTGCCGAACATCGCGGCCTTGAACAGGTTCGACCGCGTCACGGCGCGGGCCACGGCCACGGCGGCGTCCTCGGTGGTGGCGCCCTGCACGTGCACGGCGATGTCGTGCGAGGCGCCCTCGGCGTCGGCCACGAGCTGGCGTGCGAGGGAGGCGCACACGCGCAGCACGGCGTCGGCGAGGACGTCCGCGGGCGGCGTGACGCCGCTCGCGCCCGAGGCCAGGAGCGTCACGGTGTCCGAGGTCGACATGCAGCCGTCGGAGTCGACCCGGTCGAACGTCGCGCCCGTCGCGGCGCGCAGCGCGGCGTCCGCGGTCGCCGCGTCGACGTCCGCGTCCGTCGTGAGCACCGAGAGCATGGTCGCCATCGCGGGGGCGAGCATGCCCGCGCCCTTGGCCATGCCGCCGACGGTGAACGCGCCGTCCGGCGTCTCGACGCGCACGTGCGCGGTCTTCGGCACGCTGTCGGTGGTCATGATCGCGGTCGCCGCGTCCGGCCCCGTGCTGTCGCTCAGCGCCGCCACGGCCGGTCCGATGCCGGCGAACAGCTTGTCGCTCGCGAGCGGCACGCCGATCAGGCCGGTCGAGCACACGACGACGTCGCCGGCGGAGACGCCCAGGGCGTCCGCCACCTTCTCGGCCGTCGCGTGCGCGTCCTGGAAGCCGCGGGGGCCCGTGCCGACGTTCGCGCCGCCGGAGTTGAGCACGACGGCGGACACGACGCCGTCCGACACGGCCTGGCGCGACCACAGCACCGGCGCGCCCACGACACGGTTGGTGGTGAAGACGGCGGCACCCACCTGGCGCGGGCCGTCGTTGACGACGAGCGCGAGGTCCGGCGTGCCGGAGGCCTTGAGGCCGGCCGTGACGCCGGACGCGCGGAAGCCCGCGGCGGCGGTCACGCCCGGCGACGTGCCCGGCGACGTGCCCTCGAGGGCGGGTCCGAGGTGGTCGGTCACGGGGCGACTCCGTTCCGCGGGAGGCCGAGCGTCTCGGGCAGGCCGAGCGCGAGGTTGAGGGACTGCACCGCACCACCGGCGGTGCCCTTGACGAGGTTGTCGATCGCGGTGACCGTGACGACGCGACCGGCGCGCGCGTCGAGGGCCACCTGGACGTGCGCGGTGTTCGCGCCGGTCGTCGCGGCCGTCGTCGGCCAGCGGCCGTCCGGCAGCACGTGCACGAACGGCTCGTCCGCGTAGGCGGCGCGCCACACGGCGCGCAGCTCGTCCTCGCCGAGGGAGACGCCGGGCGCGAGGCGGGCCGTCGCGGTGGCGAGGATGCCCCGCGCCGTCGGGACGAGGACCGGCGTGAACGACGTCCGCACGTCCGACGCCCCGGCGCTGCGCAGGTTCTGCGCGATCTCGGGGACGTGCCGGTGGGTGCCGCCCACCGCGTACGGGACGACGGCGCCGAGCGCCTCGGAGGCGAGCAGGTGCGGCTTCAGCGACTTGCCGGCGCCGGAGTAGCCCACGGCGAGGACGGCGACGAGGTCGGTGGTGTCGAGCAGGCCCGCGGCGACCCCCGGCTGCAGGCCGAGCGTGACGGCGGTGACGTTGCACCCCGGCACGGCGATGCGCCGCGTCCCCGCGAGCCGGTCGCGCTGGCGGCCGAGGGTCTCGGCGACGACCAGCTCCGGGAGGCCGTAGGTCCACGTGCCGGCGTGCGGGCTGCCGTAGTAGGCCTCCCAGTCGGCGGCGTCGACGAGCCGGTGGTCCGCACCCAGGTCGAGGACGACGGGGTCCTCGCCGAGCGCCTCGAGCTCGGCCGCGACGGCGCCGCTCGCCCCGTGCGGCAGGGCGAGCACGACGACGTCGTGGCCCGCGAGCGCCTGCGCGGTGGTGGGGGCGAGGACGCGGTCCGCGAGGTCCACGAGATGGGGGTGGTGGTCCCCCAGGGTCGAGCCCGCGTTGCTGTGCGCGGTGAGCGCACCGATGTGCGCCTCGGGGTGGTCGAGCAGCAGGCGGAGGATCTCGCCGCCCGCGTACCCGCTGGCGCCGGCGACCGCGACCGAGAACGTCATGTGCATGAACATACAGGGGTACGCACAAACATACCAACGCTGGCGGTGCCGACCTGCGGGAACACCGCCGCCCGCGCCACGGTTGCGACGGTCATGCGCGCAGTCGTCGCCGCCCGCGCGGGCGGGCCCGAGGTCCTCGAGGTCGTCGACGCCCCCGAGCCGGAACCACGGCCGGACGAGGTGCTCGTCCGGCTCGCCGCGGCCGGGGTCAACTTCATCGACACCTACCGTCGCACAGGCACGTACCCGGTGTCCTACCCGCACGTCGTCGGGTCCGAGGGCGCCGGCGAGGTCGTGGCCGTCGGGGCCGACGTCACGACCCTCGCGCCGGGCGACCGCGTCGCGTGGGCCGACGCCCCCGCGTCCTACGCCGAGCTCGTCGCCGTGCCCGAGCGCGCCGCGCTCGTCGTGCCGCCCGGCCTCGACGACCGGACCGCGGCCGCGCTGCCCCTGCAGGGCATGACCGCGCACTACCTCACGGCCTCCACCTTCCCGCTCGAGCGCGGGCACGACGTGCTCCTGCACGCCGCGGCCGGCGGCGTCGGCCTGCTCGTCACCCAGCTGGCCGCCGCCCGGGGCGCCCGCGTGATCGCGACCGTGGGCACGGCCGAGAAGGAGACGCTCGCGCGGGCCGCCGGGGCCGCGGACGTGATCCGCTACCGCGAGCTGTCCGACCTCACCGCCGAGCTCCCCGCGCTCGTCCGCGACCTCACCGGCGGGCACGGCGTGCACGTCGTCTACGACTCCGTCGGCAAGGACACGTTCGACGCGTCCCTCGCCTCCCTGCGCGCCCGCGGCACCCTGGTGCTGTTCGGCGGCTCGTCGGGGCAGGTGCCGCCGTTCGACCTGCAGCGCCTGAACTCCGCGGGCTCGCTGTTCGTGACACGCCCGACCCTCGGGCACCACCTCGCGACCGCCGACGAGCGCGCGTGGCGCTGGCGCGAGGTCGCCGAGCCGGCCGCGGCCGGTGCGCTGCAGGTACGCGTCGGTGCCACGCTCCCCCTGGCCGACGCTGCCGCCGCCCACCGCGCCCTCGAGGGGCGCGCCACCACCGGAAAGGTGCTGCTCCTCCCGTGACGACCTCCCCCGCCACCCCGTTCACGCCCCTCACCGGCCCGCTGTCCGCCCCACCCCGCAGGATCCGCGTCGACGTGTGGTCCGACGTCGCGTGCCCGTGGTGCTTCATCGGCAAGCGCCGGTTCGCCGCCGCCCTCGAGCGGTTCCCCCACCGCGAGCACGTCGAGGTCGTGTGGCGCTCCTACCAGCTGTCGCCGGAGACGGCCGCCGGGCCCGGCCGCCCGGAGGTCGACGCCCTCGCCGAGATGAAGGGCCTCGACCGCGACCAGGTGCGGCAGATGTTCGCGCACGTGACGGCCGTCGCCGCGACGGACGGGCTGCGGTACGACTTCGACCGCACCCTGGCCTTCAACACGTTCGACGCGCACCGCCTGCTGCACCTCGCGGCGCGGGCGGGCGGCGCACCGCTCGTCGACGCCACGACGGAGGCGCTGTTCACCGCGCACTTCGAGCAGCGCGCGGACCTCGGCGCGGAGGGGGCGCTCGTGGCGCTCGCCGGACGCGTCGGGTTCGCCGACCACGGCTGGGATTCGGACCGCGTCGCCGCCGCGCTGGCGGGCGACGACGCGGCGGACGCCGTGCGCGCGGACCTCGCCGAGGCGCGGGCGCTGGGCGTGACCGGCGTGCCGTTCTTCGTGGTCGACCGGAGGTACGCGGTCTCCGGCGCGCAGCCGGCCGAGGTGCTCACCCAGCTGCTCGACGCCGGGTGGCGCGAGGCGAACCCCCTCGCCGCCGTCGCGGGCGGCGACGTCTGCGGCCCCGACGGCTGCTGACGCCCGCGGGGCCGCTCGTCGTGCCGTGGCGTGCCGCGGTGCCGGTGGCCCCGCCCCCTGAGGAGCCACCGGCAC
>NZ_JBHUZW010000106.1:0-13461 GCF_042667215.1 Cellulomonas sp. NPDC057328
CAGGCCCGGCACCCCGCGGGGAGCCGGGCGTCGGGGACCGCGGGTCAGCCGGCGAGCAGCCCGTCGACGAGCTCCGCGACGTGGTCGGCGGCGGCGTCGACCGCCACCTGCTCGGCGTCCCCGCCGGCGCGCGAGCGCACCTCGACGACGCCGTCCGCGAGCCCGCGCCCGACGACGACCACGAGCGGCACGCCGAGCAGCTCCGCGTCGGCGAACTTGACCCCCGGCGAGACCCTCGGCCGGTCGTCGTAGAGCACCTCGACGCCGCGCGCGGCGAGCGTCGAGGCGAGCGACTCCGCGGCCTCGAACACCGCCTCGTCCTTGCCGGTCGCGACGACGTGCACGTGCGCGGGCGCGACGTGGGCGGGCCACGCCAGCCCGCGCTCGTCGTTGTTGGCCTCGGCCAGCGCGGCGAGCACGCGCGTGACCCCGATGCCGTACGACCCCATGGTGACCACGACCGACTTGCCGTTGCGGTCGAGCACCGTGAGGCCGAGCGCCTGCGCGTACTTGCGGCCGAGCTGGAAGATGTGGCCGATCTCGATGCCGCGCGCCAGCTCCAGGGGGCCGGAGCCGTCGGGCGCCGGGTCGCCGGCGCGGACCTCGGCCGCCTCCACCGTGCCGTCGGCCGTGAAGTCACGGCCCGCGACGAGGTCGAAGACGTGCCGGCCGGGCTGGTCGGCGCCGGTGATCCAGCGCGTGCCGGGCACGACCCGCGGGTCGAGCAGGTACCGCACCGAGTGCCGCTCGCCGTCGGCGCCCGGTGCGACGTTGGGGCCGAGCGCGCCGGGGCCGATGTACCCGCGGACGAGCTCGGGGTGCGCGGCGAAGTCCGCCTCCCCTGCGGGCTCCACCTCGGCGGGCGCGACGCCGGCCTCCAGCCGCTTCAGGTCGACCTCGCGGTCGCCGGGCAGACCGACGACGACGAGCTCGCGCTCGCCCGACGGGTGCACGAGCGCGAGCACCACGTTCTTCAGCGTGTCGGCGGCCGTCCAGGGCCGGTCCGGGCGCGGGTGGTGGGCGTTCGCGTGCGCGACCAGCGACTCGATGGTCGGGGTGTCCGGCGTGTCCTCGACGTGCGCCGCGGGCGCGTCGGACCAGTCGAGCGCCTCGGGCACGGGCGTCGTGACGGCCTCGACGTTGGCGGCGTACCCGCCCGCCGAGCGCACGAACGTGTCCTCGCCGATCGCGGTCGGCGTGAGGAACTCCTCCGACCGCGACCCGCCCATGGCGCCGGACGTGGCCGCGACGATCACGTACTCGAGGCCCAGCCGGTCGAAGATCCGCTGGTACGCGCCGCGCTGCGCCTCGTACGCCCGCGCGAGCCCCTCGTCGTCGACGTCGAAGGAGTAGGCGTCCTTCATGACGAACTCGCGGCCGCGGATGAGGCCGGCGCGCGGACGCGCCTCGTCGCGGTACTTGGTCTGGATCTGGTAGAGCGCGAGCGGCAGGTCCTTGTACGACGAGTACAGGTCCTTGACCAGGAGCGTGAACATCTCCTCGTGCGTGGGCGCGAGGAGGTAGTCGCCGTCCTTGCGGTCCTTGAGGCGGAAGATGTTGGGGCCGTACTCGGACCAGCGGCCGGTGGCCTCGTACGGCTCCTTCGGCAGCAGCGCCGGGAAGTGCACCTCCTGCGCGCCGATCGAGGCCATCTCCTCGCGCACGACCTGCTCGACCTTCGCGAGCACGCGCAGGCCCAGCGGCAGCCACGTGTAGATGCCGGGGGCGGCACGGCGGATGTACCCCGCGCGCACGAGGAGCCGGTGGCTCGCGACCTCGGCGTCGGCGGGGTCCTCGCGCAGGGTGCGGACGAAGAGCGTGGACATGCGCAGGAGCATGGGGGCGAGCCTAGTGGCCGCGACGCGCGCCTCCGCGCCGCGGCGGGCGGGTGCCGGCGGGGCGGGTGCGGCTGTCGGTGCCCTGCGCCAGGATGGGCGCGTGCCGGAGCTGCCCGAGGTGGAGGCGCTCGCGCAGTACCTGCGCGGGCGGACGGTCGGCCGCACCGTCACGCGCGTCGAGGTCGCGGCCATCAGCGCGCTCAAGACCTTCCGGCCCGCACCCACGGCGCTGCGCGGCGGCACGGTGCTCGACGTCGCCCGGCACGGCAAGTGGCTCGACACCGTGGTCGAGACGCCGGCCGACGGCGTGCTGCACCTCGTGTGGCACCTGTCGCGCGCCGGGTGGGTGCGCTGGTACGACACGCTGCCGGAGCGCCCGGCCCGGCCGGGGAAGTCGCCGATCGCGCTGCGCGTCGGCTTCGACGACGGCGCGGGGTTCGACCTGACCGAGGCGGGCACGCGCAAGCGGCTCGCGGTGCACGTCGTCGCCGACCCGACCGACGTGCCGCAGGTCGCGACGCTCGGGGTGGAGCCGCTCTCCGACGCGTTCACGCCGGAGCGGCTCGGCGAGCTCCTGGCGGCCCGCAACCAGCAGGTGAAGGGTCTGCTGCGGGACCAGGGCACGATCGCCGGCATCGGCAACGCCTACTCCGACGAGATCCTGCTCGTGACGCGCACGAGCCCGTTCGCCCCGACGCGCTCGTACGACGAGGCGCGCACGCAGCGCCTGCACGCGGCGATCCGCACGGTCCTGACCGAGGCCGTCGCGGCGGCGGCCGGCAAGCCCGCCGCCGACCTCAAGGACGCCAAGCGCCAGGGCATGCGCGTGCACGGACGCACCGGGCTCCCGTGCCCGGGCTGGGACGGCGTGCCGTGCGGCGACACGGTGCACGAGGTGTCGTTCGCGGACTCGTCGCTGCAGTACTGCCCGACGTGCCAGACCGGCGGCAAGCCGCTCGCCGACCGGCGGCTGTCGCGCCTGCTGCGCTGACCGGTCGCCCCGCGCCTGCCCGACGGGGCCGCGACAGGAGGTTCAGAACAGGACCGTCGCGTACTCCCCCACCTGGCGGAACCCCACGGCCTCGTACGCCCGCACGGCGCGCGTGTTGTAGCCGTTGACGTACAGCGACACGGTCGGCGCGATGTCCGCGCGGGTCGCCTGCACGACCGCCGCCATGCCGGTCTCGGAGAGCCGCTCGCCGCGGCGCTCGGGGTCGACCCAGACCCCCTGCACCTGCGCGACGCCGCCCGCGACAGCCGGCACCTCGGCCTTGAAGACGACGCGGGGGCGACGCCGCCCGGCGCCCGCGGGACGCTCCACGCGCACGAACGAGCGTCCCTGCTCGATGAGCGCGCGCACGCGCTGCTCGTACGGCCCGCCCGGGCCGCTGACCGGCGAGTAGCCGACCTCCTCGGTGAACATCCGCACGCACGCGGGCAGCACGGCGTCGTACTCCTCGGGCAGCGAGCGGCGGACGGCAGGGTCCGGCGCGACCGCGGGGTCGCCGTCGATGACCATGGAGGGCTGGCTCGCCCGGACCTCGCGCTCGAGCGGCCAGGCGCCGCGCAGGCGTGACCAGAGACCCAGCACCGCCTCGGCGGGGCCCACGAGCGACGAGCAGCGCCGGCCGCGGGTGCGCCCCAGCTCGGCGAACGCCGTCAGCGCGCGGGAGGTCGCCGCCGCGTCGTCCGTCGCGAGGACGGGCACGAGGTTGGCGCCGGCCCAGCAGACCGCGCGCAGCTCGTCGTCCTCGGCGTACCCCCACAGCTCGCCGCCGGCCCGGCGGAGCCCGGTGGCGGCCGCCTGCTCGAGCCGGCTCGCGGCGAGGACGGAGCCGACCGGGTCGGTCGCGCACACCGCGAGCGCGGCGGCGACGTCGTCGTCCCCGAGCACGGCAGCGCCGGTGCGCCCGCCGAGCGCCGCCGAGCGCACCGCCGTCATGCTGCGATTGTGCCCCACGTCACACCCGGACGCGCGGTCGTCGGCCGGTCCGGTCCCGGCCGGCGTGTCGGTGCGCCGGGTCGTCAACCGACGGTGACGACGGGCGCGCCCTCGCCGCTCTCGACGGGGTCCATGGAGTCGGCGATCCGCATGGCCTCCTCGATGAGGGTCTCGACGATCATCGACTCCGGCACGGTCTTGACCACCTCGCCCTTGACGAAGATCTGCCCCTTGCCGTTGCCCGACGCCACGCCCAGGTCGGCCTCGCGGGCCTCGCCCGGACCGTTGACGACGCAGCCCATGACGGCGACGCGCAGCGGCACCTCCATGCCCTCGAGGCCGGCGGTCACCTTCTCGGCGAGCGTGTAGACGTCCACCTGCGCGCGCCCGCACGACGGGCACGACACGATCTCCAGCTTGCGCGGCCGCAGGTTCAGCGACTGCAGGATCTGGATGCCGACCTTGACCTCCTCGACGGGAGGGGCCGAGAGCGAGACGCGGATCGTGTCGCCGATGCCCTTGCTCAGCAGCGCGCCGAACGCCGTGGCGGACTTGATCGTGCCCTGGAACGCCGGGCCGGCCTCGGTCACGCCGAGGTGCAGCGGCCAGTCGCCCCGCGCGGCGAGCAGCTCGTACGCGCGGACCATGACGACCGGGTCGTTGTGCTTGACGCTGATCTTGAAGTCGTGGAACCCGTGCTCCTCGAAGAGCGACGCCTCCCACACGGCCGACTCGACGAGCGCCTCGGGCGTCGCCTTGCCGTACTTCGCCAGCAGGCGCGGGTCCAGCGACCCGGCGTTGACGCCGATCCGGATCGACACGCCGGCGTCGGAGGCCGCCTTCGCGATCTCCTTCACCTGGTCGTCGAACTTGCGGATGTTGCCCGGGTTGACGCGCACGGCCGCGCAGCCGGCGTCGATCGCGGCGAACACGTACTTCGGCTGGAAGTGGATGTCCGCGATGACGGGGATCTGCGACTTGCGCGCGATCGTCGGCAGCGCCTCCGCGTCGTCCTGGCTGGGGACGGCCACGCGCACGATGTCGCAGCCGGAGGCCGTCAGCTCGGCGATCTGCTGGAGGGTGGCGTTGATGTCGGTCGTCGGCGTGGTGGTCATCGACTGCACCGACACCGGCGCGTCGCCCCCCACCTCCACCTTGCCGACGCGGATCTTGCGGGACGGCCGGCGGGGCGCCAGGACCGGGACCGGCGCCTGCGGCATGCCGAGGTTGATCGGGGTGCTCACGCGTCCATCATCCCACCACGCGGACGCGAACCGGGCGGTCGGGCGCGACGTTCACCGACCCCACACGGGCGCGCCACCAGGGCGCGGACCACGACGTGGCGCGACTCACAGCACCGACACCGGGTTGACGACGTCCGCGTAGACGAGCAGCAGCCCGACGGCACCGAGCAGCACGAACACCGAGTACGCCAGCGGCACGAGCCGCGCGGTGTCGAAGGGCCCCGGCCGGGTCGCCCCGCGCACGCGCGCCACCTGCCGCCGGGCGCCCTCCCACAGCGCGGCGGCGACGTGCCCGCCGTCCAGCGGCGGCAGCGGGATGAGGTTGAAGACGAACAGCGCGAGGTTGAGCATCGCGAGCGTCGCGAGCAGGGACGCCGCCCGCGTCGCCACCGTCTGGTCGTCGAGGGACGCGATCTCGCCCGCGAACCGGCCGACGCCGACGACGCCCACCATGGACTGCGCGTCGCGCTCGCCGCCGGTGACGGTCGTCTCGACGAGGTCGACGACGCGCGCCGGCAGGGTGCTGACCACCGACACCGTGTCCCACGTGCGGGCCGCCGTGAACGTCAGCGCCTCGCCGACCGACTGCCGCTGGGTCTCCTCCTGCGGCGAGACGCCGAGGAAGCCGACCGGGCGCGTGACGAGGGCGCCGTCGTCGTCGGTCACGTAGACGCCGTCGTCACCGACGACGGGCCGCTCGGCGACGACGGGCGTGACCGTCAGGTCCACCTCGTCGCCGTCGCGCTCGACGACCACCGGCACCGCCTCGTCGCCGGACCCGCGGATCAGGCCGGTCAGCTGGTCCCACGAGGACACCGCGACGCCGTCGTACGACACGACGCGGTCGCCGGGACGCAGCCCCGCGGCCGCACCGGGCGCGGCGGGGTCCCCCGCGCGGCAGCCGCGGTCGGCGGGCGCATCGGCCGGGACCACGCACTCCGAGACGGACGCGAGCGTCAGGCTCGGCCCGGGCAGCCCAATGCCGACGTAGGCGACCAGCACGAGCACGACCGCGATGAGCAGGTTCATGACCGGCCCGCCGAGCATGACGACGAGCTTCTTCGGCGTCGACAGCCGGTAGAACGCGCGGTGGTCCTCGCCCGGCCGGATCTCCTCGCCGCTCGCGGCCCGGGCGTCGGCGGCCAGGCGCTGCGCCCACGTCCGCGGCTCGCGGGCGCCGACCGCCTGCGCCGGCGGGTACATGCCGATGAGCCGGACGAACCCGCCCAGCGGGATCGCCTTGATGCCGTACTCGGTCTCGCCCTTCGTCCGCGACCACAGGGTCGGGCCGAAGCCGACCATGTACTGGCTGACGCGGACGCCGAACCGCTTCGCGGGGACCATGTGGCCCACCTCGTGCAGCGCGATCGACCCGAGCAGCACGACGACGAACACGAGCACGCCGACCAGCGCCTCCACGGCGACACCTCCTCCGCCCCGGCGCGTCGACGCCGGACCGTCACGTGCGCACGACGGGCCGCTCGCCCGCCACGCGCGGACCAGGGTAAGCCCGCGCGGGACATCGTCGCCGCGGCGCCTGGGAGCGCGCTGGGAGGCTCACCCGGACGGCCGTCGGGAGGGCCGCCGCGCGCCGCCCCGGTACGTTGGCCGGGTGCACGACCACGACGCGCGGACGACGACGGACGCGCTGCGCCGCGTCCTGTGGTGGGACCTCCTCCTCGCCGACGACCCCGCCGCCGCGACCCCGCGGCCACCCCTCGACGGCGACACGACGGCCGACGTGGTCGTCGTCGGCGGCGGTCTCACCGGTCTGTGGACCGCGTACTACCTGCTCGAGGCGGACCCCGCGCTCGACGTGCTCGTCGTCGAGGCGGGACGCCTCGGTGCGGGAGCGGCGGGGCTCGCGACCGGGACCGCGACCGCCGGGGCCGCCGGCGCCGCCGCGGCCGTCGCCCGTGAGCACGGCGACCGGGCCGCCCGCGACCTGAGCGCCGCCCTGCGCGACGCCGTCGTCGAGGTCGGCGGCGTGGTGGCCGCGGAGGAGGTCGACGCACGGTTCGCGTACGGCGGCCTCGTCCGGCTGGCGCGGACCGGCCCCGCCGTGGACCGCCTCGCCGCGGCGGTCGCGGACGCGGCCCGCCGGGGCGACGACCTCGAGCTCCTCGACCCGGTCGCGGCGGGCGACCGGGTCCGCGCCGACGGCGTGCTCGCGGCCGCCTGGACGCCCGACGCCGCCCACGTCGACCCGGTGCGGCTGATCCGTGGCCTCGCCCACGTGGTCGAGGCGCGGGGCGGGCGCGTGGCGGAGCGGACGCAAGCGCTGCGGGTCGCGCCGCGCGCCGTCGTCACCGCGCAGGGCACGGTGCGGGCGCGGCAGGTGGTGCTCACCGGCGGCGCGCTGGCCGTCGCCGGGTCGCCCCTGGCCGTCCTGCGCCGCCGCACGCAGGTGCTCGCGACCGACCCGCTCCCGCCGCGCGCGTGGGCGGCGCTCGCGCTGCGCGCCGGGACGACCGTCGTCGAGGACCGGCACCGCCCGCTCACGCTGGTCCGCACGTCCGACGACCGGCTCGTCGCCACCGGCGCGGAGGACGTCCTCGAGCGCGTCCCCTCGCTCCTGCCGGACCTCGGGCCGCACGCCGTGCGGCACGTCTGGGACGCTCCCCTCACCGTCGCGCGCGGCGGGCGGCGCACGGTCGGTGCCGACGCGCGCGCCGGCCTCGCGTGGTCGGCGGGCGGCGACCGGGACGCGCACGAGGGCGCGGCCGTGACCAACCTCGCCGGGCGGGTGCTCGCCGACCTGCTCGTGGGCGCCGACTCCCCGCTCGTGCGGCTGCCGTGGGTCGACGGCGCGGTGGGCGGACGCGCGCGCCCGGGGCGGGGGGTCGCCCGCGACACGGTGCCCGCGGTGCGCGCCGTGCCCGCCGTCGTGCGCGGAACGGTGCGCGACGCGGTGCACGACACCGTGCTGGGCGCGGTCCGCGACGCCGCCGCGGTGTGGGCCGACCGGGTCGAGGAGCGCCGCGGACGCACGAGCGTCGCGGCCGCCCGGCTGCTCACCGGGCCGGGCGGCGCCTGACCCGGCGCGGTTGAGCGGGCGGCGCGGTCAGCGGGCGGCGAGCCGCTCCCCCGCACGCGCGCGGGCCCAGTCCTCGGCCGCGAGCACCGCGTCGAGCGTCAGCGCGTCGCGCGGCGTGCCGTCGTGCTCGCCGAGCACGCGCTCCACCGTGCCGACGACGTCGCCGAAGCCGATGCGGCCGGCCAGGAACGCCGCGACGGCCTCCTCGTTCGCGGCGTTGTAGACGGCGGGGTGCGTGGCGGAGGCGGCGACGGCGTCCCGCGCGAGCCGCACCGCCGGGAACACCTCCTCGTCGAGCGGCTCGAACGTCCACGCCGTCGCGGACGTCCAGTCGCACGCCGCCGCGGCACCGGGCACCCGCTCCGGCCACGCCAGGCCGAGCGCGATGGGCAGCCGCATGTCCGGCGGCGAGGCCTGCGCGATCGTCGACCCGTCGACGAACTCGACCATGGAGTGCACGACGGACTGCGGGTGCACGACGACGGCGATGTCGTCGACCGGCACGTCGAAGAGCAGGTGCGCCTCGATGAGCTCGAGGCCCTTGTTCATCATGCTGGCCGAGTTCACGGTGACGACGGGGCCCATCGCCCACGTGGGGTGGGCCAGGGCCTGCTGCGGCGTCGCCGCCTTCACCTCGTCCGCCGACCAGCCGCGGAACGGGCCGCCGGACGCGGTCAGCACGAGCCGGCGCACCTCGCCCCGGTCGCCCGAGCGCAGCGCCTGCGCGAGGGCCGAGTGCTCCGAGTCGACGGGCACGATCTGGTCGGGCCGCACGGCCGCCGCGTGCACGAGCGCGCCGC
Source organism: Cellulomonas sp. NPDC057328 (assembly GCF_042667215.1). NCBI lineage: Bacteria > Bacillati > Actinomycetota > Actinomycetes > Micrococcales > Cellulomonadaceae > Cellulomonas > Cellulomonas sp. NPDC057328. The sequence continues at coordinate 8,862 of NZ_JBHUZW010000106.1, forward strand.
CGACGACGAGGGACTCCTTGTTCGCGAGGGCGAGCGTGCTGCCCGCGCGCAGCGCCGCGAGCGTCGGCAGCAGGCCGACCGACCCCGTGACGCCGTTGAGCACGACGTCCGCGCCGGACCCGGCGAGCTCCGCCGCGGCGTCGGGCCCGGCGAGCACGGTCGTCCCCGGGAGCGCGTCGCGCAGGCGGCCGGCCGTGGCGGGGTCCGCGACGGCGACCACCGGGACGCGGTGCGCGCGCGCCTGCTCCACGAGCAGGTCGGTGCGGGCGCCGCCCGCGGACAGCCCGGCGACGACGAAGCGGTCGGGGTTGCGGGCGACGATGTCCAACGCCTGCGTCCCGATGGAGCCGGTGGAGCCGAGGACGACGACGCTGCGCGGGTTCACCCCGCCATCCTGGCAGAGCGTCCGGACGTCACTCGACGCCGAGCAGGACCTCCACGGCCCGCGCGACGAAGGCGTCGACCGGCGCCTCGGCGTAGCCGTTGCGGCCGTTGCGCCGACGGAAGGTCGCCGCCCGCAGCTCCGCCGCGGTCAGCGGTGCGCCGGTGTCGAAGTAGGCGATGAGCCGCTGGCACAGCGCGTCCACGTCGGCCGGCTCGTACCCGGGCTGGCGGCCGGTCGGCGGCGCGAAGCGGTCGCCGTCAGGACGCCCGAGGCGGCCGTACAGCGTGCGCGCCTGCGCGCCCAGCTGCGACATCCAGGCGTCCTGCCCCTTCTCGGCGACGTACTGGGCGCGCTGCCGCGCGACGAACGCCGCCTCGAGCCGGTCGAGCGCCGCGTCCACGGCCGCGGTGACGTAGCCGCCGCGGACCATGTCGAACGCCACGTGCCGCACCTCGGCGCCCGAGAGGGCCGTCGCCGGCCCCTGCTCGTACAGCGACCGCGCGTGGGCGAAGAACTCGTCCACCTCGTCGGGGTCGTAGCCCCGTCGCAGCCCCGAGACGGTGCGGAACATGCCGTCGCTCACTCGTCCTCCTCCGCGGCGAGCTGGCCGCACGCCCCGTCGATGTCACTGCCCCGCGTGTCCCGGATGGTCGTGGGGATGCCGTGTGCGCGCAAGCGTGCCACGAACTCCGCCTCCACCTCGGGATCGCTCGCCGTCCAGCGCGAACCCGGCGTCGGGTTGAGCGGGATCGGGTTGCAGTGCACCCAGCCGGTGCCGCCGCGGGCGACGAGCTTCTCGCCGAGCAGGTCCGCGCGCCACGCGTGGTCGTTGACGTCGCGGATCAGCGCGTACTCGATCGAGACGCGGCGCCCGGTGACGTCGAAGTACCGGCGCGCCGAGTCGAGCGCCTCGTCGACGGACCACCGCGTGTTGACGGGCACCAGCTCGCTGCGCAGCTCGTCGTCGGGGGCGTGCAGCGACAGCGCGAGCGTGACGGGGATGCCCTCGCCCGCGAGCTTGTCCATCGCCGGGACGAGGCCGACCGTCGAGACCGTGATGTTGCGCGCCGACATGCCGAGCCCGTCGGGCGCCGGCGCGACGAGCCGCCGCACCGTCGACATGACGGTCCTGTAGTTCGCGAGCGGCTCGCCCATGCCCATGAAGACGACGTTGGACAGGCGCGTCGCCCCGCCGGGGATCTCCCCCGCGGCCAGCGCACGGGCGGCCTGCCGCACCTGCTCGACGACCTCCGCCGTCGAGAGGTTGCGCGTCAGCCCCATCTGCCCCGTCGCGCAGAACGCGCACGCGAGGCCGCAACCCACCTGGCTGGACACGCACAGCGTCGCGCGGTTCGCGTACCGCATGAGGACGGACTCGACCTTCGCGCCGTCGAACAGGTGGTACAGCGTCTTGACCGTGGTGCCCTGGTCGGCGGTGAGCGTGCGGCTCTCGGTGAGCAGCGGCGGGAAGAGGTCCGCGACCAGGACGTCGCGCGTGGCCTTCGGCAGGTCGGTCATCGCCGCCGGGTCGGCGGTGAGGTGGGTGAAGTAGTGCGTGGCGAGCTGCTTGGCGCGGAACGGCTTCTCCCCCAGCGCCTGCACGGCCTCGACGCGCTCCTCGGGCGTGAGGTCGACGAAGTGGCGCGGCGGCTTGCCGCGGGCGCCGCGCATGGGCGCGCTCAGATCCAGGCGGACCGGCGTGGCGTTCACGACGGGGCTCCTCTCCCGCGGGTGGCGGACGGGGACGACGGGCGGCCCGGTGGGGCCTCGGACGGACCGGCGGGCCGGTCACCGCCCGGGTGCGGCCCGGGCGGGCGGTGGGCCCTCGCGGGCCGGTGGGCGCGGCTCAGCCGGCCGGCAGCAGCACGGTCAGGAGGACCCAGACCGTCGGGGCGGTGAGCAGGAGGGAGTCGAGCCGGTCGAGGACGCCGCCGTGCCCCGGGAGCAGGCGTCCCATGTCCTTGAGCTCGAGGTCGCGCTTGAGCATGGACTCGGCGAGGTCGCCGAGCGTCGCGCTCACCACGGTCCCGAGTCCCAGCAGCACGCCGACGAGCGGCGCGCCGTCGAACGCGAGCTGCACGCCCACGACGCCGACGACGCTCGTGAGGACGACCGAGCCGAGCAGGCCCTCCCACGACTTCTTGGGGCTCACCGTGGGGGCCAACGGGTGCCGGCCGAGCAGGCTGCCGACGACGTACCCGCCGGTGTCGCACGCGACGGCCAGCAGGATGAACATGACGACGCGCGCGGGCCCGTCGGGCTCCGCGAGCAGCAGCATCACGAACCCGCCGAGGAAGGGTAGGTACGCGGCGGCGAACGTCGCCGCGGTGGCGTCGCGCAGCGCCGGCTCGCCGCTGCCGTCGAGCACGCGCCACACGACGGCGCCGCCGACCGTCAGCAGGAACGCGACGAACAGCGCCTCCGGGCCGGCGGTGTACGCCGAGACGAGGATGCCGGCGGTCCCGACGAGCAGCGGCAGCAGCGGCAGGTGGATGGACCGCCGGGTGAGCGCCTGCGCGAGCTCCCAAGTCGCCGCCCCCACGGCGAGCACCGCGAGGGCGACGAACGCCTCCTTGCGGATGAACAGCGACGCCGCCACGACGCCGAGCAGCACGACGCCGACCGCGATCGCGGCCGGGAGGTCGCGTCCGGGCGAGGTGGTGCGAGGGGCGGCGAGCTGTGTCATCAGACCTCGAGCAGCTCGCTCTCCTTGGACGCGAGGAGCTGGTCGACGAGGTCGACGTGGCGCTTCGTCAGCGCCTCGAGCTCCTTCTCGGCGCGCCCGACCTCGTCCTCGCCGGCCTCGCCGTCCTTCGCGATGCGGTCGAGCTCCTCCTTGGCACGGCGGCGCACGGAGCGCACGGAGATGCGCGCGTCCTCGGCCTTCGACTTCGCCAGCTTCACGAAGTCCTTGCGGCGCTCGGCCGTCAGGGCCGGCAGGACCACGCGGATGACGTTGCCGTCGTTCGTCGGGTTCACGCCGAGGTCGGAGTCGCGCAGCGCCTTCTCGATCGCCGTCGTCGACGACTTGTCGAACGGCGAGACGAGGATGGTGCGCGCCTCGACGACGTTGAACGCCGCGAGCTGCTGCAGGGGCGTGGGCGAGCCGTAGTAGTCGACGAACACCTTCGCGAACATGGCGGCGTTCGCGCGACCGGTGCGGATCGCCGCGAAGTCCTCCTTCGCGACCTCCACGGCCTTGTCCATCTTCTCCTCGGCCTCGAGGAGTGTGTCGTCGATCACCGGTGCTCCTTCGTCGATGTCGGTGCGGGCCGCGTGGGCCCTGCTGGTGCGGTGCCGGGCGGGCGCGCTGGTGCGCGCGTGGGCTCAGCTCGCGGTGACGAGCGTGCCGATCTTCTCACCCTCGAGCGCGCGCGTGACGTTGCCGTGCTCCTCGAGCCCGAAGACGCGCATCGGCACGTCGTTGTCGCGGCACAGGCTCAGCGCGGAGGTGTCCATGACGCCCAGCTCGCCGACGATCGCGTCGGTGTACGTCAGGTGGTCGAGCTTGCGGGCGTCGGGGTCGCGGCGCGGGTCGGCCGTGTAGACGCCGTCCACGCCGTTCTTGCCCATGAGGACCTCCTGGCAGTGCGTCTCGAGCGCACGCTGCACCGCCACGGTGTCCGTCGAGAAGTACGGCAGGCCGGCGCCGGCGCCGAAGATGACGACGCGCCCCTTCTCGAGGTGCCGGATCGCGCGCAGCGGGATGTACGGCTCGGCGACCTGGCCCATCGTGATGGCGGTCTGCACGCGCGTGCTGACGCCGGCCTGCTCGAGGAAGTCCTGCAGCGCGAGGCAGTTCATGACGGTGCCGAGCATGCCCATGTAGTCGGCGCGCGCGCGGTCCATGCCGCCGACCTGCAGCTCGGCGCCGCGGAAGAAGTTCCCGCCGCCGACGACGATGGCGACCTGCACGCCGTCGCGGACGGCCGCCGCGATCTCGCCGGCGATGCGGCGCACGACCGGCACCGCGAGCCCGACGGACCCGCCGCCGAAGCTCTCCCCCGACAGCTTGAGCAGGACGCGACGCCCCTGCACCTGGTCGGCGCTGCGGGCAGGGACGGACGTCGCAGCCGTCGGGGTGCCGTCGGTCGGGTGCTCGCTCACGGGGGTCCTCCTCGTTCGGTGCGCCGGGGCGCGGGTGGTCGCTGGTTCCGCGCGGGCGGGCCCGACGACCACGGGTGCCCGGTGCGGCGGTGGCCCCGGTCCTCAGCC
>NZ_JBHUZW010000107.1:0-13422 GCF_042667215.1 Cellulomonas sp. NPDC057328
GGCGGGGGGGGGGGCGCCCCGCCGCCCGCGCCCCGCCCCCCCCCGCGGCCGGCCCCGCCGCCCCGGGGGGGGGGGGGGGGGGGGCCCGGCGGTGGGTCGACGCGTGCCGGGGGAGCGGGCTCGCCCCGGCGGTGCTCACGCGGTGCGCGTGCGGTCCGCGGCGGCCTTGTCGGCCGTCAGGGCGACGCCGAGCAGGATGATCGCCGTGCCGAGGTGCAGCACGTTGTCGGCGCCGTTCAGCGCGAGGATGTTGGCCTCGCTCTCGATGATGAACAGGCCGAGGATGCCGACCAGCAGGTAGACGGCACCGACGACGATGTTCATGCGGCGGGCCGAGGCGACCGTGCGCGACGAGGCGAGCAGCGCGATGCCGATGGCGAGGTGGACGATGTTGTGCAGCGGGTTCACCTCGAAGCCGAGCAGCGGCTCGCCCTCCTGGCCGGCGAACGGCACGCCGCCCGTCACGAGGAAGCCGGCGAGACCGACGAGCGTGTACACGGCACCGAAGATGGTGGCGACGAGACGGTTCGGGGACTGCGACATGGGTTCCCTCTCTCCCGGGGCGCCTGCCCCTGTTGTCGGCTGTGGCCAGCCGGGACGCCACCGGAGCCGGTGGCGTCGGTGTGCGTTTGGGAGCGTACGAGCGGGGTGCCCGGGCCGCACGGCGAACGGGCGGACAGGCGTCGGCGCACGGCCGCGCGGCGCGCCGCCGCGCGGCCCGGCTTCCCGCCGCCGCGTGGCGTGTGCCACCATGTGACCGGCGACGACGGTGTCGCGGATCGGCGGCACGCTCTCCCGCACGGGGCGCGTGGCGTCGCACGAGGACCTCGGGGTCGACCCGGCGGCGACGGAGCCGCGCAGGCGTCGGCTGCGGGGGGTTTACTTGGCACGCCCGGGCGGGTATGCTAGCGCTTTGCGCTGGCCTGTGTCCGCGACCCCGTATAACCCGAGCCCCTTCTCGCCGTTCGTGCGCGACGAGGGGTGGGCTCGCTCGGCCGGGGGGTCGCGACCAGCCGGGTCACGCGCAGCGTGCACTCCATCCGCAGGGAAGGACCCCCCTTGGCTGCCTCGCGCACCCCTTCTGCTCCGTCCGCCGACGCGATCGCGAACCGCACCGCATCCCGCCGCATCTCCTTCGCCAAGATCTCCGAGCCGCTCGAGGTCCCGGACCTGCTGGGTCTGCAGACCGAGAGCTTCGACTGGCTCCTCGGCAACGAGCGCTGGCAGGCCCGTGTCGCGGCCGCCCTCGAGGCGGGGCGCACCGACGTCCCGGAGACCGCCGGCCTGGAGGAGATCTTCGAGGAGATCTCGCCGATCGAGGACTTCGGCGGGACCATGTCCCTCTCCTTCCGCGAGCACCGCTTCGAGCCGCCGAAGTACACGGCCGAGGAGTGCAAGGAGAAGGACTTCACGTACGCCGCGCCGCTGTTCGTCACGGCCGAGTTCGTCAACTACACCACCGGCGAGATCAAGTCGCAGACCGTCTTCATGGGCGACTTCCCGCTCATGACCGAGCGCGGCACGTTCATCATCAACGGCACCGAGCGCGTCGTCGTGTCGCAGCTCGTCCGTTCGCCGGGCGTCTACTTCGAGCGCGTCGCCGACAAGACGTCGGACAAGGACGTGCTCACCGCCAAGATCATCCCGAGCCGTGGGGCCTGGCTCGAGTTCGAGATCGACAAGCGCGACAACGTCGGCGTGCGCGTCGACCGCAAGCGCAAGCAGAACGCGACCGTGCTGCTCAAGGCGCTCGGCATGACCGAGGGCGAGATCCGCGAGGAGTTCGCCGACTACCCGGCCGTGCTCGACACGCTGGACAAGGACCACGTCCAGACGCAGGACGAGGCGCTGCTCGACCTGTACCGCAAGATCCGCCCGGGCGAGCCGCCGACCGTCGAGGCCGGCCGCGCGCTGATCGAGAACTTCTACTTCAACCCCAAGCGCTACGACCTCGCCAAGGTCGGCCGCTACAAGCTGAACAAGAAGGTCGGCCAGGACGCGCCGCTCAGCGACTCGGTCCTGTCGCGCTCGGACGTCGTGGCGACGATCAAGTACCTCGCGGCCCTGCACATCGACCGCACGTCGCTGCCCGGCACGCGCGGCGGCGAGGCGATCGAGTTCCGCGTCGAGACGGACGACATCGACCACTTCGGCAACCGCCGCATCCGTGCGGTGGGCGAGCTCATCCAGAACCAGGTCCGCACCGGCCTGTCCCGGATGGAGCGCGTCGTGCGCGAGCGCATGACGACGCAGGACGTCGAGGCGATCACGCCACAGACCCTCATCAACATCCGCCCCGTCGTGGCCTCCATCAAGGAGTTCTTCGGGACGAGCCAGCTGTCGCAGTTCATGGACCAGAACAACCCGCTCGCGGGCCTGACGCACAAGCGGCGTCTGTCGGCCCTCGGCCCGGGTGGTCTGTCGCGCGACCGCGCCGGCATGGAGGTCCGTGACGTCCACCCGTCGCACTACGGCCGCATGTGCCCGATCGAGACCCCCGAGGGCCCGAACATCGGCCTCATCGGCTCGCTCGCCACGTACGGGCGCATCAACCCGTTCGGCTTCGTCGAGACCCCGTACCGCAAGGTCGTCCAGGGTCGCGTGACGGACGACGTCGACTACCTGACGGCCGACGACGAGGACCGCTACGTCATCGCGCAGGCCAACGCCCCGCTCGAGGCGGACGGCACGTTCGCCGAGGACCGCGTCCTCGTCCGCACCAAGGGCGGCGAGGTCGAGTTCATCCCGGCCGGCGAGGTCGACTACATGGACGTCTCGCCGCGCCAGATGGTGTCGGTCGCGACGGCCCTCATCCCGTTCCTCGAGCACGACGACGCGAACCGCGCCCTCATGGGCGCGAACATGCAGCGCCAGGCCGTGCCGCTGGTCCGCTCCGAGGCGCCGCTCGTCGGCACCGGCATGGAGCGCCGTGCGGCCGTCGACGCGGGCGACGTCATCGTCGCGTCGAAGCCGGGCGTCGTCACCGAGGTGTCGGCCGACCTCATCACGGTCGCGAACGACGACGCCACCACGTCGACGTACCGCGTGGCGAAGTTCCGCCGCTCGAACCAGGGCACGAGCTACAACCAGCGCGTGCTCGTCGACGAGGGCGCCCGCGTCGAGGTCGGCTCCGTGCTGGCCGACGGCCCGGCGACGGACGAGGGCGAGCTCGCGCTCGGCCGCAACCTCCTCGTCGCGTTCATGTCGTGGGAGGGCCACAACTACGAGGACGCGATCATCCTGTCGCAGCGCCTCGTGCAGGACGACGTCCTCTCCTCGATCCACATCGAGGAGCACGAGGTCGACGCCCGCGACACGAAGCTCGGCCCCGAGGAGATCACGCGGGACATCCCGAACGTCTCCGAGGAGGTCCTGGCCGACCTCGACGAGCGCGGCATCATCCGCATCGGCGCCGAGGTCGCGGCGGGCGACATCCTCGTCGGCAAGGTCACGCCGAAGGGCGAGACCGAGCTGACCCCGGAGGAGCGCCTGCTCCGCGCCATCTTCGGCGAGAAGGCGCGCGAGGTCCGCGACACGTCGCTCAAGGTGCCGCACGGCGAGTCCGGCACGGTCATCGAGGTGCGCACGTTCAGCCGCGACGACGGCGACGAGCTGCCCGCCGGTGTCAACGAGCTGGTCCGCGTGTACATCGCGCAGCGCCGCAAGATCACGGACGGCGACAAGCTCGCCGGCCGCCACGGCAACAAGGGCGTCATCTCCAAGATCCTGCCCGTCGAGGACATGCCGTTCCTCGCGGACGGGACCGCGGTCGACGTCGTCCTCAACCCGCTCGGCGTCCCCGGCCGCATGAACGTCGGCCAGGTCCTCGAGACCCACCTCGGGTGGGTCGCGAAGCAGGGCTGGGACATCCAGCTGGCCGAGGGCGAGGTCCAGTGGACCGAGGGCGTCCCCGAGGTCGCGCACCGCTCGCAGCCGGGCAACCCGGTCGCGACGCCGGTGTTCGACGGGGTGCCGGAGGAGACCCTCACCGGTCTGCTCTCCTCGACGCTGCCGAACCGTGACGGCGAGCGCATGGTGCAGGGCGACGGCAAGGCGCGGCTGTTCGACGGCCGCTCCGGCGAGCCGTTCCCGGAGGCCGTGTCCGTCGGCTACATGTACATCCTCAAGCTGCACCACCTCGTGGACGACAAGATCCACGCCCGGTCGACCGGCCCCTACTCGATGATCACGCAGCAGCCGCTGGGTGGTAAGGCGCAGTTCGGTGGCCAGCGGTTCGGCGAGATGGAGGTGTGGGCCCTGGAGGCGTACGGCGCCGCCTACACGCTGCAGGAGCTGCTCACCATCAAGTCGGACGACGTCCCGGGCCGCGTCAAGGTCTACGAGGCGATCGTCAAGGGCGAGAACATCCCGGACTCCGGCATCCCGGAGTCGTTCAAGGTCCTGCTCAAGGAGATGCAGTCGCTCTGCCTGAACGTCGAGGTGCTGTCCTCGGACGGCGTGTCCATCGACATGAAGGAGAACGACGACGAGGTCTACCGCGCCGCGGAGGAGCTCGGCATCGACCTGTCGCGGCGCCCGAACGCCAGCAGCATCGAGGAGATCTGAGGCCGAGCCCCCGCCCGGTACGCACCGCACCCCACGGGTGCGACGTGGTCCGGGCGGGGCGCCGACACCCCTGTTGCAGATGTACCGGTGAGCCGAACGGCCCCGGAACGCGTAGGAAGTAGGAACCTTGCTCGACGTCAACGTCTTCGACGAGCTGCGCATCGGCCTGGCCACGGCCGACGACATCCGTGCCTGGTCGCACGGCGAGGTGAAGAAGCCCGAGACCATCAACTACCGGACCCTCAAGCCGGAGAAGGACGGTCTCTTCTGCGAGAAGATCTTCGGTCCCACCCGGGACTGGGAGTGCTACTGCGGCAAGTACAAGCGTGTCCGCTTCAAGGGCATCATCTGCGAGCGCTGCGGCGTCGAGGTGACGCGCTCGAAGGTCCGCCGTGAGCGCATGGGCCACATCGAGCTCGCCGCGCCGGTCACGCACATCTGGTTCTTCAAGGGTGTGCCCAGCCGGCTCGGCTACCTGCTCGACCTGGCGCCGAAGGACCTGGAGAAGGTCATCTACTTCGCGGCCTACATGATCACGTGGGTCGACGACGACGGCCGTGCCGAGGACCTCCCGAACCTCCAGAACGAGATCGACCTGGAGAAGAAGGAGATCGCGGACCGCCGCGACAACGACATCAACACCCGTGCCGCCAAGCTCGAGGCCGACCTGGCCGAGCTCGAGGCCGAGGGTGCCAAGGCCGACGCGCGCCGCAAGGTGCGCGACTCCGCCGAGCGCGAGATGGCGCAGCTCCGCAAGCGTGCGGACGCCGAGCTGGACCGCCTCGAGCAGGTCTGGGACCGCTTCAAGAACCTCAAGGTCGCGGACCTCGAGGGCGACGAGATGCTGTACCGCCAGCTGCAGGACCGGTACGGCAACTACTTCGAGGGCTCGATGGGCGCCGCGGCGATCCAGAAGCGCCTCGAGGCGTTCGACCTGGACGCCGAGGCCGCCTCGCTGCGCGAGACGATCCGCTCGGGCAAGGGTCAGCGCAAGACCCGCGCCCTCAAGCGCCTCAAGGTCGTCAACGCGTTCCTCACGACGAACAACTCGCCGACGGGCATGGTCCTCGACGCGGTCCCGGTCATCCCGCCGGACCTGCGCCCGATGGTCCAGCTCGACGGCGGTCGCTTCGCCACCTCGGACCTGAACGACCTGTACCGCCGCGTCATCAACCGGAACAACCGCCTCAAGCGGCTCCTGGACCTGGGCGCGCCGGAGATCATCGTCAACAACGAGAAGCGGATGCTCCAGGAGGCCGTGGACTCGCTGTTCGACAACGGCCGCCGCGGCCGCCCGGTGACGGGCCCCGGCAACCGTCCGCTCAAGTCGATCTCCGACATGCTCAAGGGCAAGCAGGGCCGGTTCCGCCAGAACCTGCTCGGCAAGCGCGTCGACTACTCGGGCCGTTCGGTCATCGTCGTCGGCCCGCAGCTCAAGCTGCACCAGTGCGGTCTGCCCAAGCAGATGGCGCTCGAGCTGTTCAAGCCGTTCGTGATGAAGCGCCTGGTCGACCTGAACCACGCGCAGAACATCAAGTCGGCCAAGCGCATGGTCGAGCGCGCGCGCCCGGTCGTGTGGGACGTCCTCGAGGAGGTCATCACCGAGCACCCGGTGCTGCTGAACCGTGCACCCACGCTGCACCGCCTGGGCATCCAGGCGTTCGAGCCGCAGCTCGTCGAGGGCAAGGCCATCCACCTGCACCCGCTCGTGTGCGCCGCGTTCAACGCGGACTTCGACGGTGACCAGATGGCGGTCCACCTGCCCCTGTCGGCGGAGGCGCAGGCCGAGGCCCGCATCCTCATGCTGTCGAGCAACAACATCCTCAAGCCGTCGGACGGCCGTCCGGTGACCATGCCCTCGCAGGACATGATCATCGGCCTGTACCACCTGACGAGCGACAAGGAGGACGCGCTCGGCGCGGGCCGCGCGTTCAGCTCGGTCTCCGAGGCGATCATGGCGTTCGACCAGGGCTCCCTGGACCTCAACGCCGTGGTGAAGATCCGCTTCGACGACCTGGTCCTCGGCGAGGGCCAGGAGCCCGAGGGCTTCGAGCCGGGTCAGACGCTGCTGTTCGAGACGACGCTCGGCCGTGCGCTCTTCAACGAGCTGCTGCCGGTCGACTACCCGTACGAGAACGGCGTCGTCGACAAGAAGCGCCTGTCGGTCATCGTCAACGACCTCGCCGAGCGGTACCCGAAGGTCGAGGTCGCCGCGTCGCTCGACGCCCTGAAGGAGGCCGGCTTCCGCTGGGCCACCCGCTCGGGCGTCACGATCGCCATCTCGGACGTCGCCACGCCGGCGGCCAAGAAGGAGATCCTCGAGGAGCACGAGGCGAAGGCCGCGCGCGTCCAGGGCCAGTACGAGAAGGGCCTCATCACGGACGACGAGCGTCGTCAGGAGCTCATCGAGATCTGGACGAACGCCACCGACAAGGTCGCCAAGGCGATGCAGGCCAACTTCCCGGCCCGCAACACCGTCTACCGCATGGTCGGCTCGGGCGCGCGAGGCAACTGGATGCAGGTCCGCCAGATCGCGGGCATGCGTGGTCTCGTCGCCAACCCGAAGGGCGAGATCATCCCGCGCCCGATCAAGGCGAACTACCGCGAGGGCCTGTCCGTCCTCGAGTACTTCATCGCGACGCACGGCGCCCGCAAGGGTCTGGCGGACACCGCTCTGCGGACCGCCGACTCGGGCTACCTCACGCGTCGTCTGGTGGACGTCTCGCAGGACGTCATCGTCCGCGAGGAGGACTGCGGCACCGAGCGCGGCCTGACCATGCCGATCGGCGTGGCGACCGCGGACGGCACGCTGCGCCGCCACGACAAGGTCGAGACGTCCGTGTACTCGCGGACGCTCGCGACCGACATCGAGGTGGAGGGCGAGGTCATCGGCCACGCCGGTGACGACGTCGGCGACGTCCTGCTCGACCGTCTCCTCGAGACGGGTGTCACCGAGCTCAAGATCCGCTCGGTGCTCACGTGCGAGTCGCGCGTCGGCACGTGCGCCAAGTGCTACGGCCGGTCGCTCGCGACCGGCAAGCTCGTCGACATCGGCGAGGCCGTCGGCATCATCGCGGCCCAGTCGATCGGTGAGCCCGGCACGCAGCTCACGATGCGCACCTTCCACACCGGTGGTGTGGCCTCGGCGGACGACATCACGCAGGGTCTGCCGCGTGTCCAGGAGCTCTTCGAGGCCCGCACCCCCAAGGGTGAGGCGCCGATCGCGGAGTTCTCGGGCCGCGTGGCGATCGAGGAGGGTGACCGCTCGCGGCGCATCGTCCTCACGCCGGACGACGGCTCCGAGGAGATCGCGTACCCGATCACGAAGCGCTCGCGCCTGCTCGTGCAGGACGGCGACCACGTCGCGGTCGGCACGCAGCTCGTCCAGGGCGCCGTGGACCCGAAGAAGGTCCTGCGCATCCTCGGCCCGCGTGCGACGCAGAAGCACCTGGTCGACGAGGTGCAGGAGGTCTACCGCTCGCAGGGCGTGGACATCCACGACAAGCACATCGAGGTCATCGTGCGGCAGATGCTCCGCCGCGTGACGGTGCTCGACTCCGGCGAGACGGGCCTGCTGCCCGGCGAGCTGGCCGAGCGCGGTCGCTTCGAGGACTTCAACCGTCGCGCCGTGTCCGAGGGTGGCCAGCCGGCCTCGGGCCGTCCGGAGCTGATGGGCATCACGAAGGCGTCGCTCGCGACGGACTCGTGGCTGTCCGCCGCCTCCTTCCAGGAGACGACGAAGGTCCTCACCGAGGCCGCGATGTCGAGCCGGTCCGACCCGCTGCTCGGCCTCAAGGAGAACGTCATCCTCGGCAAGCTCATCCCGGCGGGTACCGGTCTGTCCCGGTACCGCAACGTCGAGGTGGAGGCGACCGAGGAGGCGAAGGCCGAGCTGTACCCGGCGTTCGGCTACGACGAGATCGACTTCCCCGCCCTGGGCCTCGGCTCGGGCGAGGCGATCCCGCTCGAGGACATCGACTTCGGCGACTACCGCTGATCGACCTCACGCTCGACCCCGAGGGGCTCGTCGGCTGCGGCCGGCGGGCCCCTCGGGCCGTCCCGGCCGGGCTCCGGGCGCGCCCGGGACCCGCCGCGGACCGCACGGCGTGGCCGGGGTCTCTTTGACGCCCCCCGACACGCCAGGTAACGTAGGACACCGTGCCCGCGCCGTCGGGCCCTTGTGCGTGCACTCGACCGGAGGTCCTCAGGGACCGGGTCGACGTGGCACCGGGTGGTTCCCCTCCCGTTCGGACCGGCCTCTCAGGGCCGGACGCCGCGCGGGGGAGCGGGGCGACACGCCCGGGCGCGGGGGTCGGTGCGGGACGCAAGACCGACCGGGGTAGTCGTGCGACGGGCGACGATCCGGGGCAAGCCGGCCGTCCAGGGTGACGGGTGCCGGTCAGACCAGAGAACACCGAACAGTTCGGAGACGTAGTGCCTACGATCCAGCAGCTGGTCCGCAAGGGCCGGCAGGCGAAGACGAACAAGTCGAAGACGCCTGCCCTCAAGGGCTCCCCCCAGCGTCGCGGTGTCTGCACCCGCGTGTACACGACCACCCCGAAGAAGCCGAACTCCGCGCTGCGCAAGGTCGCGCGTGTCCGCCTCTCGTCGGGCATCGAGGTCACGGCCTACATCCCGGGCGTCGGCCACAACCTGCAGGAGCACTCGATCGTGCTCGTGCGCGGCGGCCGTGTGAAGGACCTGCCGGGTGTCCGCTACAAGATCGTCCGTGGCGCGCTCGACACGCAGGGCGTGAAGAACCGCAAGCAGGCGCGCAGCCGCTACGGCGCGAAGAAGGGCTGAGACAGATGCCTCGCAAGGGTCCCGCTCCGAAGCGGCCGCTGATCGTCGACCCCGTCTACGGGTCGCCGGTCGTCACGCAGCTCATCAACAAGGTCCTCCTCGACGGCAAGAAGACCGTCGCGGAGTCGATCGTCTACGGCGCCCTCGAGGGCGTCCGCGAGAAGACGCAGTCCGACCCGGTCGTCGTGCTCAAGCGCGCGCTGGACAACGTGCGTCCCTCCATCGAGGTCAAGTCCCGCCGCGTCGGTGGTGCGACCTACCAGGTGCCGATCGAGGTCCGCCCCGTGCGCGCGACCACGCTGGCGCTGCGCTGGCTCACCGACTTCTCGCGCGCCCGTCGGGAGAAGACGATGACCGAGCGCCTCATGAACGAGATCCTCGACGCCTCCAACGGCCTCGGTGCCGCGGTCAAGCGCCGTGAGGACATGCACAAGATGGCCGAGTCCAACCGGGCCTTCGCGCACTACCGCTGGTGACCTCGCGGCCCGACGCCGCGGGCCGCCCGACTCAGGGTGCACGCGGCGTCGGGGCCGGCACCGATCAACAGCCAACCGACAAGGGGCTATCACGTGGCACTGGACGTGCTGACCGACCTCACGAAGGTCCGCAACATCGGCATCATGGCGCACATCGATGCCGGCAAGACCACCACCACCGAGCGGATCCTGTTCTACACCGGGGTCAACTACAAGATCGGTGAGACGCACGACGGTGCGTCGACGATGGACTGGATGGAGCAGGAGCAGGAGCGCGGCATCACGATCACGTCCGCCGCGACGACCTGCTACTGGAAGAACAACCAGATCAACATCATCGACACGCCCGGCCACGTCGACTTCACGGTCGAGGTGGAGCGCTCGCTGCGCGTGCTCGACGGTGCCGTCGCCGTGTTCGACGGCAAGGAGGGCGTCGAGCCCCAGTCCGAGACGGTGTGGCGCCAGGCCGACAAGTACGACGTGCCGCGCATCTGCTTCGTCAACAAGATGGACAAGCTCGGCGCCGACTTCTACTTCACGGTCGACACGATCGTGAACCGGCTCAAGGCGAAGCCGCTGGTCATCCAGCTGCCGATCGGCTCCGAGAACGACTTCATCGGCGTCGTCGACCTGGTCGAGATGCGCGCCCTCGTGTGGCGCGGCGAGACCGCGCTGGGCGAGAAGTACGAGGTCGAGGACATCCCCGCCGACCTCCAGGAGCGCGCCGAGCAGTACCGCAGCGAGCTCGTCGAGGCCGTCGCCGAGACGTCCGAGGAGCTGCTCGAGAAGTACCTGGGCGGCGAGGAGCTCACGGTCGCCGAGATCAAGGCCGGCATCCGCCAGCTCACGGTCTCGTCGCAGGCGTACCCCGTGCTCTGCGGGTCCGCGTTCAAGAACAAGGGCGTGCAGCCCATGCTCGACGCGGTCATCGACTACCTCCCGACGCCGCTCGACGTCCCCGCCGTGCAGGGTCACGACGTGAAGGACGAGTCGGTCGTCGTCGAGCGCCACCCCGACGCCACCGAGCCGTTCTCCGCGCTGGCCTTCAAGGTCGCGGCGCACCCCTTCTTCGGCAAGCTCACCTACGTCCGGGTCTACTCGGGCAAGGTCGAGCAGGGCGCCCAGGTGCTCAACTCGACGAAGGGCAAGAAGGAGCGCATCGGCAAGCTGTTCCAGATGCACTCCAACAAGGAGAACCCGGTCGCCGAGGCGCAGGCCGGCCACATCTACGCCTTCATCGGCCTCAAGGACGTCACCACCGGTGACACCCTGTGCGACCCGGCCGCGCCGGTCGTGCTCGAGTCGATGACCTTCCCGGAGCCCGTCATCGACGTGGCGATCGAGCCGAAGACGAAGGGTGACCAGGAGAAGCTCTCCACGGCCATCCAGAAGCTCGCCGAGGAGGACCCGACGTTCCGCGTCCGCCTGGACGAGGAGACCGGCCAGACCGTCATCGGCGGCATGGGCGAGCTCCACCTCGACATCCTCGTCGACCGCATGCGTCGCGAGTTCAAGGTCGAGGCGAACGTCGGCAAGCCGCAGGTCGCGTACCGCGAGACCATCCGCCGTGCGGTCGAGAAGATCGACTACACGCACAAGAAGCAGACGGGTGGCTCCGGCCAGTACGCGAAGGTCCAGATGACCTTCGAGCCGCTGGACCCGGCCGAGGGCGAGCTGTACGAGTTCGAGAACAAGGTCACCGGTGGCCGCATCCCGCGCGAGTACATCCCGTCCGTCGACGCCGGCATCCAGAGCGCGATGCAGCTGGGCGTCCTCGCGGGCTTCCCGCTCGTGGGCGTGAAGGCGATCCTGCTCGACGGTGCGGCGCACGACGTCGACTCCTCGGAGATGGCGTTCAAGATCGCCGGCTCGATGATCCTCAAGGAGGCCGTCCGCAAGGCCGACCCCGCCCTCCTCGAGCCGATCATGGCCGTCGAGGTCCGGACGCCCGAGGACTACATGGGTGACGTCATCGGCGACCTCAACTCGCGCCGCGGCATGATCCAGTCCATGGAGGACGCGACCGGCGTCAAGGTCGTCCGCGCCCAGGTGCCGCTCTCCGAGATGTTCGGCTACGTCGGCGACCTGCGGTCCAAGACGCAGGGCCGTGCCGTGTACTCGATGCAGTTCGACAGCTACGCCGAGGTTCCTCGGAACGTTGCCGACGAGATCATCAAGAAGACCCGGGGCGAGTAGTCCCACAGGTCGAACCCCGCAGTACCAGCAACACATCCGACCCGTAGGACCGCACGCCGAGCAGGTACCGTCAGGTGGCTGCCGTCGGGCAATCTCTACCAAGTCCTGAGGAGGACACCCAGTGGGCAAGGCGAAGTTCGAGCGGACCAAGCCGCACGTCAACATCGGGACCATCGGTCACGTCGACCACGGCAAGACGACGCTGACCGCTGCGATCTCGAAGGTGCTGCACGACAAGTACCCCGACCTGAACCCCTTCACGCCGTTCGACGAGATCGACAAGGCGCCGGAGGAGAAGCAGCGCGGTATCACCATCAACATCGCGCACGTCGAGTACCAGACGGAGAAGCGCCACTACGCGCACGTCGACGCGCCGGGTCACGCCGACTACATCAAGAACATGATCACGGGTGCGGCGCAGATGGACGGCGCCATCCTCGTGGTCGCGGCGACCGACGGCCCGATGGCCCAGACGCGTGAGCACGTCCTGCTCGCCCGTCAGGTCGGCGTGCCCTACCTGCTCGTCGCGCTCAACAAGTCCGACATGGTCGACGACGAGGAGATCCTCGAGCTCGTCGAGATGGAGGTCCGCGAGCTGCTGTCGTCGCAGGGCTTCGACGGCGACGACGCCCCCGTCGTGCGCGTCTCGGGCCTCAAGGCGCTCGAGGGTGACCCGACCTGGGTGAAGTCGGTCGAGGACCTCCTCGACGCCGTCGACGAGAACGTCCCGGACCCGGTCCGCGACATCGACAAGCCGTTCCTCATGCCGATCGAGGACGTCTTCACGATCACCGGTCGTGGCACCGTCGTCACGGGCCGCGTCGAGCGCGGTCAGCTCAAGGTGAACGAGGAGGTGGAGATCGTCGGCATCAAGGAGAAGGCGATCAAGACCACGGTCACCGGTGTCGAGATGTTCCGCAAGCTCCTCGACTACGCCGAGGCCGGCGAGAACGTCGGTCTCCTCCTGCGCGGCACGAAGCGCGAGGAGGTCGAGCGCGGCCAGGTCGTCGTGAAGCCGGGTTCGATCACGCCGCACACCGAGTTCGAGGGCCAGGTCTACATCCTGGCCAAGGACGAGGGCGGCCGTCACAACCCGTTCTACGGCAACTACCGTCCGCAGTTCTACTTCCGGACGACGGACGTCACCGGCGTCATCACGCTGCCCGAGGGCACCGAGATGGTCATGCCCGGTGACAACACCGAGATCCACGTGAACCTCATCCAGCCCATCGCCATGGAGGAGGGCCTCGGCTTCGCCATCCGCGAGGGTGGCCGCACCGTCGGCTCGGGCCGGGTCACGAAGATCCTCAAGTGATCACCGCCCCTCGGGGCTGATCGCGACGCAGGGCCCGGGAGCTTCCGCTCCTGGGCCCTGCTGCGT
>NZ_JBHUZW010000108.1:0-13417 GCF_042667215.1 Cellulomonas sp. NPDC057328
GGTCCGCCCTCGTGGCGGGCCGGGCGTCGGCGCGTCCGGGGGACCGCCGCTGTGGGGCGCCGGGCGTCCGGGTCGTGGAGGTTCGGTGGGGACGCCGCCCGGCCGGGCGCGGCGTCCGCGCGGATCGCGGCGCACGACGGCACAATCGTCGCCATGCCCGCGCCCCGTCGTCCCGTCGTGCCCGGTGGCCCGGGCCGCCGGCCCGCGCGCGAGCAGACGCCGTCGGGGCCGGTGCCGCACGCCGGCCGCACGGGCGCGTCGCGTCCCGCCGCAGGCCGCACGGGCACCCCGCGGCCGGGGCGTCCCGCGGCGCCGCGGTCCGGCCCGGTGCCGAAGGTCGCGCCCGTCCCGGGCGGTGCGAGTCGCCCGGGGGCGAACCGTCCGGCCGGGCGGCCGTCGGCGTCGTCGGGGGCGGGGGCCCGTCCGGGGACGCCCGCGCGCGGCACGCCGCGCGCCACGCCGTCGCAGCTGCGCGTGCCGCGCATGTTCACGGTCCGCACCATGGTGTTCTCGCTCGTCGTGCTGCTCGCGTTCGTCCTCGTCTACCCGACGCTGTCGTCGTTCCTGCAGCACCGCGCGGAGGTCGACCAGCTCCGCGCCGAGCGCGACGCGGCGGTCGCGGAGAACGAGGACCTCGAGGCCGAGCTGCGCCGCTGGGACGACCCGGCGTACGTGATGGCGCAGGCGCGCGAGCGGCTGTCGTTCGTCATGCCGGGCGAGACCGCGTTCCGCGTCGTCGACCCCGAGACGGTCCCGGACGCGCCGGTGGTCGAGGACGGCCCGGCGGCGGGCGCCGCCGAGGGCTCCACCCGGCCCTGGTACAGCACCGTGTGGGAGTCGGTGCGCGCCGCCGGCGAGACCGACGTCGACGCGGTCCCCGACACCGTCCCGGACGGCACGCCGGGCGCGGGCACGACGCCCGACCCCGGGACCGTGCCCGCGCCCGACCCGGCGGCGCCGACCCCCTGACGCGGCACCTGCCGCAGACCACCTGCCGCAGACCACCTGCCGCAGACCACCGGACGCCGGCCACCTGACGCGGCCGGCGCGACCGTCGTCGCGGTCGCGCGCATCGGCGACAATGGACGGTCGCCACCGCGACCCGCACCCGTCCGTGCCCGTCCCCGCTCCCGTCCCGCGTCAGGAACCGCCGTGCCCGCTGCCACCCCGCTGCCCGACCCGACCGCGCACCGCGACACGCCCGGCCCCTCCGCCGGCGACGCGCCCGCCGCGCCGGCCCCGGTCGCGGCGGACATCACGCCGCGCGACGTCGAGGTCCTCACCGAGCAGCTCGGCCGCCCGCCGCGCGGCGTCGTGGGCGTCGCGGCGCGCTGCGTCTGCGGCCGCCCGCTCGTGGTCCGCACGGCGCCGCGGCTCGACGACGGCACGCCGTTCCCGACGACGTACTACCTGACGAGCCCGCAGGCCGTCGCCGCCGTGAGCACGGTGGAGGCCGGCGGGTACATGAAGGAGCTCACGGCCCGGCTCGCCGAGGACGAGGAGCTCGCGGCGGGCCACCGGCGCGCGCACGAGGCGTACCTCGCCGACCGCGAGGCCATCGCGCACGTGCCGGAGATCGCCGGCATCTCGGCGGGCGGCATGCCGCACCGCGTGAAGTGCCTGCACGTGCTGGTCGCGCACGCGCTCGCCGCCGGTCCGGGCGTCAACCCGGTGGGCGACGAGGTGCTCGGCATGATCGCCGACCGGTGGAGCCCGGACCGCTGCACCTGCTGACGGCGGCACGCGGCGGACGGCCGTACGGCGGGTCACGGCCCGGGCGGGATGACACGATGTGCGCGTGACGCGTGTGGCTGCCATCGACTGCGGGACCAACTCCATCCGTCTGCTCGTCGCGGACGTCGACCCGGCGGCCGGCACGCTCGTCGACCTCGACCGCCGCAACGAGGTCGTGCGGCTCGGCCAGGGGGTCGACCGCACCGGCCGGCTCGCCCCGGAGGCGCTCGCGCGCACGCTGGACGCGGCCCGCCGCTACCACGACGTGTGCACCGACCTGGGCGTCGAGGCGATCCGTTTCGTCGCGACGTCGGCCACGCGCGACGCCGAGAACCGCGCCGACTTCGTCGCGGGCGTGCACGAGGCGCTCGGCGTCGAGCCGGAGGTCGTCGGCGGCGACGAGGAGGCGCGGCTGTCGTTCCGCGGCGCGACGGGCGTGCTCGCGGGCCGCTTCGACGCGCCGTTCCTCGTCGTCGACCTGGGCGGCGGGTCCACCGAGCTCGTGCTGGGCACGGACGCGCCCGAGGCGGCCCTGTCGATGGACGTCGGCTCCGTCCGCATGACCGAGCGCCACCTGCACACCGACCCGCCGACCGACGACGAGTGCGCGGCCGCCGCGGCCGACGTCCGCGCCGCGCTGGACGCCGCCGCCGAGGTCGTACCGCTCGGCCGGACCGTGACGATGGTCGGCCTGGCCGGCTCGATCACGACCATCACCGCGCACGCGCTGCGGCTGCCGTCGTACGAGCGCGACCGCATCGACGGCGTGCAGCTGCCGCTCGAGGACGTGCTCGCCGCCTGCGACGACCTGCTGCACGCCCCGCGCGAGCAGCGCGCGGCCCTGCCGTACCTGCACCCCGGCCGCGTCGACGTCATCGGCGCCGGCGCGCTCGTGTGGCGCGAGGTGGTCCGCCGGGTCCGCGACGACGTCGCCGCGGCCGGCGGTGCCCTGACGAGCGTCGTGACGTCCGAGCACGACATCCTCGACGGCATCGCCTGGAGCGTCGCCGAGCGCTGACCGCGCCCCGCCGTCGCACCCGCCCTCCGACCCACCGGCGCCCGCACCGACCACGTCACCCCTGCGCCGACCACGTCACCCCTCCGTGACGACCTCGAGCAGTACCTGACGAGGTCGCGGCGGCCCACGTACGCTCTCCCACCCGCGAGATCGCCGGTCCGGTGGTGAGGTCGCCGCCTGGAGCAGGCGATCTCGGCGTCCCACCGGCGACGTCGGCGCGTGCGCCTGGGGCGATGCGGGAGCCGTGCCCGACGCCGGGGCGGGAGGAGCCTGCGCCGGTCGGTCGCCGTCGGCCGCCTCGGTCTCGTCGGGACGGCCGGGAACCGGATGCGGGTCGTGGCCGTTTGCCTAGCCTGGAACCCCCGTCCCCCGCGCTGACCCGGAAAGGGCCATGACCGCCGACATCTGGGCCGACATCGGCCTCGTCCTGCTGTTCATCCTCGTCGGCGGCGTCTTCGCCGGCACCGAGCTCGCCCTGGTCTCGCTGCGCGAGTCCCAGCTCGTCCAGCTCGAGAAGCAGTCGGCGCGCGGGGCACGCGTCGCCGCCGTGGCGCGGAACCCCAACCGGTTCCTCGCGGCGGTGCAGATCGGCGTGACGGTCGCGGGGTTCTTCTCGGCGGCGTTCGGCGCGTCGGCGCTGGCGCCGTCGGCGGCGCCCCTGTTCGAGGCGCTCGGGCTCAGCCGCGGGACGGCGGAGGGCGTCGCCCTCATCGTCCTCACGCTCGTCATCGCGTACCTGTCGCTGGTGCTGGGCGAGCTCGTGCCCAAGCGCATCGCGATGCAGAAGAGCCAGCGGGTGGCCCTCACGGTGGCGCCGCCGCTCGACCGGTTCGCGATCCTCATGACCCCCGTGATCTGGCTGCTGTCGGCGTCGACCGACGCCGTCGTGCGCCTGTTCGGGCTCGACCCGAGGGCGACCGGCGAGCAGATCACCGACGAGGAGCTGCGCGACCTCGTCCGCACCCACCCCGACCTGCCCGAGGACGAGCGCCGCCTCATCGACGACGTGTTCTCGGCCGGTGACCGCTCCCTCGCGGAGGCGATGCGGCCCCGCGGCGACGTGCAGTTCCTCGCGGCGTCCGCGCCGATCGCCGAGGCCGCGCGCGTCGCGGAGGACCTGCCGTACTCGCGGTACCCCGTCACGGGTGAGGACTTCGACGACATCGTCGGCTTCGTGCACGTGCGCGACCTGCTCGCGCCGGTGGCCCGCGCCGTCCGCGAGGCGGAGGAGGACCCCGACGCGCACGGCCGGGCGGGCGTCGTCGAGGCGATCGTCGAGGTCGCCGCGACGACCGTCGGCGACGTGACGCGCCCCATCGTGTCGCTGCCCGGTACCAACGCCGTGCTGCCGACGCTGTCGCTCATGCGCCGCACGGGCTCGCACATCGCCGTCGTCGTCGACGAGTACGGCGGCACCGACGGCATCGTGACGCTCGAGGACCTGCTCGAGGAGCTGGTCGGCGACATCGTCGACGAGTACGACCCCGTCCCGGTCAGCGTGGCCGAGGGCGAGGCCGTCGACGCCGGGCTGACCCTCGAGGAGTTCGCCGACCGCACGGGCGTGACGCTGCCCGAGGGCGCGTACGAGACCGTGGCCGGCTACGTGCTCGCCGAGCTCGGGCGCATCCCCGACGCGGGTGCGTCCGTGCCGGTGCGCGAGGTGGCGGGGGAGCGCCGCGACGAGGGCGCGGCGCCGGAGCGCCACCGGCTCGTCGTGGTGGAGGTCGACCGGCGCCGGATCACCCAGGTCCGGCTCGAGCGGCTGCCCGACCCGGACGGCTCGGGCGCGGCGGGCGGCGCGGACGCCGGGCCCGCCGACGCCCCGACCGACGCCGGCACCGACCTCGGCACGGCCGCCGACCTGCTGCCCGAGGCCGGGGTCGCCCGGTCGGAGGCGGACGGGCGGCGCCCGACGGACTGATCTCACAGCGCCGGGCGGTGCGGTGTGCGCACCGTCACCGCGACTCCGGCACGCGTGGGAGCGCTCGCACCTCTACCGTGGGACCTATGGCTCAGACGTCCACTCCTGCGGTCGGCGCGGCGTCCGCGACCGGCAAGCTGATGCCGGCGCCCCAGGGCAAGCCGCGCAAGGTCCCGCGCGTCGTCGTCCTCGGCGGGGGCACCGTCGGGCTGTACTCCGCCCGCCGCCTGCGCAAGCGGCTGGGCCGGCGGGACGCCGCGATCGTCGTCGTCGACCCGCGCCCGTACATGACGTACGCGCCGTTCCTCCCCGAGGCGGCCGCCGGGTCGATCGACCCGCGCAACGTCGTCGCCCCGCACCGTCGCGCGCTCAAGGGCATCGACGTGCTGCAGGGACACGTGACGCACATCGAGCACGCGAACCGCCGCGTGGAGATCACGCCGGTCGAGGGCGAGCCGTACTGGGTGACCTACGACCACCTCGTCGTCGGCCTGGGCTCGGTCGCCCGCACGCTGCCCATCCCCGGCCTGGCGGAGCAGGGCATCGGCTTCAAGAACGTCGAGGAGGCCATCGCGCTGCGCAACCACGTGCTCGGCCGCATCGACGTCGCGTCGAGCACGTGGGACCCCGAGCTCCGCCGCAAGATGCTGACGTTCGTCTTCGTCGGCGGCGGCTTCGCCGGTATCGAGGCGCTCGCCGAGGTCGAGGACATGGCGCGCTACGCCGTCCAGCACTACAAGCAGATCGAGCCGGAGGAGCTGCGCTTCGTCCTCGTCGAGGGCAGCCCGCGCATCCTCCCCGAGGTCAGCGAGGAGCTCGGCGGGTACACGCTCGAGCAGCTGCGCAAGCGCAACATCGAGATCTTCCTGTCGACGTTCCTCAGCTCGTGCGTCGACGGGCACGTCGTGCTGTCGAACAAGACCGAGTTCGACGCCGAGACGATCGTGTGGACCGCGGGCGTCAAGGCGAACCCGGTGCTGCGCAACTCCGACCTGCCCCTCGACAAGATGGGCCGCGTCATCGCGAACGAGTACCTGCAGGTCACGGCGGAGGACGGCACCGTCGTCGCCGACGCGTACGCCGCCGGCGACTGCGCGGCCGTGCCGGACCTGTACAACCCCGGCAAGTTCTGCCCCCCGAACGCCCAGCACGCGCTGCGGCAGGGCAACCACATCGGCGACAACCTCGCCGTGGTGCTCCGCTCGGGCGAGCCGACGCCGTACAAGCACAAGAACGTCGGCGCCGTCGCGTCGCTCGGCATGTACAAGGGCGTCGCGCAGATGTTCGGCAAGATCAAGGTCCGCGGCTTCCCGGCGTGGGTCCTGCACCGCACGTACCACGTGTTCGCCATGCCGACCGTGAACCGCAAGATCCGCATCATGGCCGGCTGGACGGGGTCGCTGCTGCTGCGCCGCGAGGTCGTCGCCCTCGGCTCGCTGCACGACCCGCGCGCGGAGTTCCGCAGCGCCGCCGTGCCGCCGAAGCCGAAGGTCGAGCAGACGTCGCAGGACACGCCGCCGACGGACGGCGCGAAGCCGCAGGAGTCGCTGCCGTCGTACAAGGCCGAGCCGGGCTCGCCGGCCGAGAAGCGGGACGAGCACGCGAAGAAGTGAGCCGCGCCGCACGGCGGTGACGGCGGCCCCGGGACCTCAGCGGTCCCGGGGCCGTCGTGCGTCCGGCGCCGGCGCGTCGCGGACGGCGCGGCCCGCCGGCGGCCTGGCACGATGACGCACGCGCCCCCGTAGCCCAACCGGCAGAGGCAACCGGCTTAAACCCGGTCCAGTCCGGGTTCGAACCCCGGCGGGGGCACCGTCACCTGTCGCACGCGCACACGAGGTTGTACTCGACGACCTGCTCGCCGTCCTCGGGACGCGCCCACGCCTCCGCCTCGGCGCGCGAGGCGAAGCTGCGGCCGGCGAGCCGGCCGTTCGCGAGCAGGACGCCGACCTCGATCTGCTCGCGCGGGTCGTCGGGGTCGGGGGCCGCGCGCCCGTCGGTCGGGTGCGGCGCGGCGGCCGCGGTGGGTGTGGTCGGCGTGCTCATGGCGCTCCTCCTGTCCCCGTCAGCATGCACCCGGACGGTGCGGTGCCACCCGGCCGCCGGCCCGCGCGCGGGCGGGCCACCGGCCGGGGGGCGTGCCGTGACCGGTTCCGGTGCCGGTCAGGCGGCGCGGCGCAGCGCGACGGTGGGGAAGTCCACCGGCACGTCGAGCGCGACGTTGACGTAGTTCGTGAACAGGTTGAGCGCGACGTGGGCGACGATCTCGACGATCTCCTCGTCGCCGAACCCGGCGTCGCGCACGGCCCGCACCTCGTCCGCCGGCACCTGGCCGCGGTCCTCGACGAGGGCGAGCGCGAAGCGCAGGGCCGCGGCGGTGCGCGGGTCGTCGGACCGTCCCTCCTGCGCGGCGGCCATGGCGTCCCGCGGCACGCCCGCCTTGCGGCCCAGCGCGGTGTGGGCGGCGAGGCAGTAGGCGCACGCGTTGCGGTTCGCGACGGCGACGGCGATCTGCTCGCCGAGGGCGGCGCCGAGCGTGCCGTCGCCGAGGGCGCCGAAGGACCCCCACATGCTGCGCAGCGCGGCCGGCGAGCTCGCGACGGCGCGGAACATGGCGGGCACGGTGCCGAACGCGCCGTGGATCTGGTCGAGCTGCTCCTTGACCGTGCCCGTGGCGGTGTCGCGGTCGACGAGGTGGACGAGGGACATGGTGTGCTCCTGTCGTGGTGCTGCGGAGGTGGTGTCGCGGCCGGTCCGGCGGCGGCAGGTCCACACTGACCCACGCCGCAGGACGGAAAGATGCGTTGCGTCTCGACTTCCTACCGATCCGTCCACCACACTGAGGCGGTGACGACCATCGACCGGCTCTCGCCGCTGCTCGAGCGCTTCCGCGTCCGCGCCCGGTTGTTCCACACGGGCCCCCTGTGCGGCGTCACGACGTTCGCCGCGCGCCCGGGGCGCGGCTTCCTGCACGTGCTCCGCGACGGCCAGATGGACGTGACCCACCAGGTGCCGGGAGGCAGCCTGGAGACGCTCCACGTCGACGAGCCGTCGTTGCTGCTCTACCCGCGCCCGCTCGAGCACGCCTTCCGCAACGCCCCCGCTGAGGGGTCCGACTTCGCGTGCGCGACGCTCGACCTCGAGGGCGGCGACGCGCACCCGCTCGTGCGGACCCTGCCGGCGGTGGTCGTCGTGCCGCTCGCCGCGGTCCCCGGCCTGCGCCCCGCGCTCGACCTGCTCTTCGCCGAGGTGGACGAGGTCCGGTGCGGCCGCCGCGTGCTCGCGGACCGGCTGTTCGAGGTCGTGCTCATCCAGCTGTTCCGCTGGGTGCTCGACCACACCGACGACCTCGGCCTGCCGGCCGGCCTGCTGCCCGGCCTGGCCGACGAGCGGCTGGCGCCGGCGCTCGTGGCGCTGCACGAGGAGCCCGGCCACCCGTGGACGCTCGACGCGATGGCGCGCCGCGCGAGCATGTCGCGCAGCGCCTTCGCCGCGCGGTTCAAGGAGGCGGTGGGGCAGTCGCCGGCGGACTACCTGACCGCGTGGCGCCTGACCGTCGCGCAGGACCGGCTGCGGGCGGGCGCCTCCGTCGCGGCCACGTCGGCCGAGCTCGGCTACGCGCACCCGTCGGCGTTCACGCGGGTGTTCACGCAGCGCGTCGGCGCCTCGCCGCGGGCGTGGCTGACGGCGGCGGGCTGAGCCCGGGCAGCGGTGCGCGTCCCGGGCGCGTGCGGACCGCGCACGGTCCGCGCCGCCGTGCCGGCTGACGTCCGGGCGGCATGCCGGCGCGGCGGCGTGCCTCAGGCGCCGTCGCGGGGCTCCGGCGTCCCCTCCGGCGACTCGGTCACCTGCTCGCGGGCGCGCAGCTGCGCCTCCCAGTCGCGGAGCATCTGCTCGTGCAGCGCGTCGCTGCGACGCTCCTCTGCGCGGCGCCGGTCGTCGTCGGTCGGGTCGGCGTACCGCCGGGGTCGCTCGTGCTCCGGGAAGCCGGACGTCGCCGTCGACGGCCAGGGCACGGCGCGCCGTGGCGTCTGCGGTCGGCCGGCGACCAGCCACGCGACCCCGCCGGCGATGGGCAGCACGACGATCAGGACCAGCCACCAGCCCTTGGACAGGTTCCGCACGCGGTCGCCGTCGGACTGCACGCAGTCGACGAGGCAGTACACGAGCAGGGCCAGCTCGACGACGAACGGCAGGAAGCGCAGCACCCTCGGTCCCCTTCGCACGCGCGCGCGTCCCCTGACGTGCGCGTCGCGTCGGACCGTACCGACCCGGGAGCGTCCGCGGGGCCGGTTCGGCGCGGCGCGTGCGCGCCGGGCGGCCCGGTCACCCGATCCGCCCACCGGGGGCTCAGTCGAGACCGGCCGCGGCCTCCGCCGCCTCGATCTGCGCGGCCCAGTCGCGCTTGGCGGCGCGCCAGCCCTCGTCGTCGGCGCCGAGGCGCCAGTAGCCGGAGATGGAGAGGTCGCCGCGCGCGACGCGACGCTCCGCGCGCAGGTAGGCGCGCAGCTCCTTCACGGCGCCGGCCTCGCCGTGGACGAAGGCGCACACGCGGCCCGCCGGCCACGGCCAGGCGCGCACCGCGTCGACCAGCGCGACCCCCGGCACGCCCGTGCCCGTGTGCACCCAGCGGACCTCGACGCCGGCCGGTGCGGTCAGCGGCACCTCGTCCTCGGGGCCGTGCACCTCGAGCACCGCGAGCCCGACGGCCTCGGCCGGCAGCGCCTCGAGGCCGACCGCGACGGCGGGCAGCGCGCTGGCGTCGCCGACCAGCAGGTGCGCGTCGGCCGCGGGCTCGGGCGACCAGGCGCCGCCCGGCCCGTGCACGAGCACGTCGTCACCCGGCTGCGCCCCTGCGGCCCACGGCCCGGCGAGGCCCTCGTCGCCGTGCAGCACGACGTCGACGGTGAGCTCGTGCGCGGCCGCGTCCCAGGTGCGGACGGTGTACGCGCGCAGCCGCACGTCGTGCGCGTCGCCCAGGGCGGCCCGCAGCGCGTCGACGTCGACGCGGCCGTCGGGTCCCAGCGGCCGGGGGCCGGCGGGGGCGAAGCCGAGCTTCACGTAGGAGTCGGCGTGCGTCGGGGTGCCGAACGGCGCCATGCCCGGACCGCCGAGCACCACGCGCACGAGGTGCGGCGTGAGCCGCTCGGTGCGGACCACGCGCGCCAGCACCGGCGCCGGGCGGCGGCGGGCGGGCGGTGCGTCGGCGGGGGAGGGCTGCGGGGCGGGGGCCGCGGGAGACGTCACGTAGGCGAGCCTAACCTCGCGCCGGGGCGCACGACGGTCGGCCCGGGCACCGGCCGGCGCACCCCCCAGGACGCCGTGCGACGATGGCGACGCAGGTCACACCGCCTCGGCGGGAACCCGTCGCCCCGGGCACTCGTTCCGCGATCGACCACCCCGTCCCAGCCCGGACCGGCGCGCGTGCCGGCCGTCCTCCGGAGGACCCATGTCCCGGCTCGCCCGGCTGTCCCTCGCCAACCGTTCCGTCGTCGCGCTGATCACGGTGGCGATCGCGGTGTTCGGCTGGATCAGCCTCGGATCGCTGAAGTCCGAGCTGATCCCGTCGCTGCAGATCCCCACGGCGGTCGTCGTCGCGGTGGACCCCGGGTCCTCCCCGCAGCTCGTCGAGACGCAGCTGACCGAGCCGATCGAGCAGGCGATCTCCGCCGTCGACGACGTGGAGTCGGTGACGTCGACGTCGTCCACGTCCGTGTCGACGACGACCGTCCAGCTCACCTACGGCATCGACGTCGACGCGGCCGCGCAGGACGTGCAGCGCGCGGTCGACCGCATCCGCTCGCAGCTGCCCGAGGGCGTCGAGCCGACCGTCGTCACGGGCTCCATCGACGACCTGCCGGTCGTGCAGCTCGCGGTCGCGGGCACGCCCGACGACGTCGCCGCCGGCGAGGAGCCCGACGCGGCGCTCGCGCGCGCCGTCGAGGAGACGCTCGTGCCGCGGCTCGAGCAGGTCGAGGGCGTCCGGGACGTGAGCGTCTCCGGCGTCGCCGAGCAGGCGGTCACGGTCACGCTCGACCTGCCCGCGCTCACCGCCGCGGGCCTGTCCCCGACCGCGGTGCAGACGGTGCTGCAGGACAACGGCCTCGTGCTCCCCACCGGCACCGTGCGCGACGGCGACCTCACGCTGTCGGTGCAGGCGGGCTCGGAGATCACGTCGGTCGAGGACCTCGAGGCGCTGCCTCTGCTGGGCGGGGCGACGGGGCAGCCGGTCGCGCTCGGGGACGTCGCGGACGTCGTCGTCGCCCCCGTGCCCGCCACGTCGTTCTCGCGGCTCGACGGCGCCCCGGCGCTCGCGGTGGCGCTGACGAAGACGCCCGCGGGCAACACGGTCGACGTGTCGCACGGTGCGCAGGAGGCCGTCGACGAGGTCCGCGCGCAGCTCGGCGAGGGCGTGGACGTCGAGGTGGTGTTCGACCAGGCGCCGTTCATCGAGGAGTCCATCGAGGGGCTCGCCACCGAGGGCGGGCTCGGCCTCGTGTTCGCCGTGCTCATGATCCTGCTGTTCCTGCGCTCGGTCCGCTCGACGCTCGTGTCGGCGATCTCGATCCCGCTCTCGCTGCTGGTCACGTTCATCGGCCTGAACGTCGGCGGCTACTCGCTCAACATCCTCACGCTCGGCGCGATGACCATCGCGATCGGCCGGGTCGTCGACGACTCCATCGTCGTCATCGAGAACATCAAGCGGCACCTGTCCTACGGCGAGCCCAAGCGCGACGCCATCACGACGGCCGTGCGCGAGGTCGCGTCCGCGATCACCGCGGCGACCGTGGCCACCGCGGCCGTGTTCCTGCCCATCGCGCTCGTCGGCGGCATGGTCGGCGAGCTGTTCCGGCCGTTCGCCGTCACGACCGCCATCGCGCTCGCGGCGTCGCTCGTCGTGTCGCTGACCATCGTCCCGGTGCTGGCCTACTGGTTCGTGAAGGCCGACGGCGGCGACGCCGCCGAGGCGGAGGCGCTGCGCACGGCCGCGGAGGAGAAGGAGCGGCGCGGCTGGATGCAGCGCGGCTACCTGGCGACGCTGCGCGGCTCGCTGGCGCACCCGGTGCTCACCGTCCTGGCCGCCGTCGCGGTGCTGGTCGGCACGGTGGGCCTGTCCACGCGGCTCGAGACGAACTTCCTCGGCGACGCCGGCCAGGACACCCTGACCGTCACCGAGACCTTCCCCGCCGGCACGTCGCTCGAGGCGCAGGACGCCGCGGCGCGCGAGACCGAGGAGCGGCTCGCCGAGGTCGAGGGCGTCGACACCGTGCAGACGACCGTCGGCTCCGCGGGCGGCGTCGAGGCGGCCTTCGGCGGCGGGGGCGGCGCACCGCGGGCGAGCTACGCGCTCACGCTGGCGCCCGACGGCGACAACGCGGCCGTCGAGGCCGACGTGCGGGAGGCCGTCGCGGACCTCACCGACGGCACGCACGGCGAGGTCGTCGTCGCCGGCGCCGACGCCGCGTTCGGCTCGTCCACCGTGGACGTCGTCGTGCAGGCGGACGACACCGACGAGCTCGCCGACCTCGCGTCGCGCGTGCAGGAGGTCGTCGCCGGCCTCGAGGGCACGACCGACGTGACGAACAACCTCGCCGCCGACCAGCCGACCGTGCGCGTCACGGTCGACCGCGACGCCGCCGCGGCCGCGGGCCTCACGGAAGCGGCCGTCGTCGGCACCGTCGCCGGGCTGCTGAGCCCGCAGCCGGTCGGCACGGTCGACCTCGGCACGGGGCCGCTCGACGTGACGGTCGTCGCCACCGCCGCACCGGCCACGGTCGCCGAGCTCGAGCAGCTCGTGCTGCCCACGCCGGCCGGCGTCGTCCCGCTCACCGCGGTGGCGTCCGTCGAGACCGTCGAGGTGCCCGTCTCCGTCACCCGCATCGACGGCCGGCGCGCGGCGACGATCTCCGCCACCCCCGCCGGGCAGGACCTCGGTGCGCTCACCGCGGAGCTGCGCACGGCCCTCGAGGACGTCGACGTGCCGGCCGGTGCGAGCGTCGAGGTCGGTGGCGTCGCCGCCGACCAGGAGGACGCGTTCGCCGACCTCGGCCTCGCCCTGCTCATCGCGATCGCGATCGTCTACGTCGTCATGGTCGCCACGTTCCGGTCGCTGCTGCAGCCGGTCGTGCTCATGGTGTCCGTGCCGTTCGCGGCGACCGGCGCGCTCGTCGGCCTGCTGCTGACCGGCACGCCGCTGGGTGTCCCCGCGCTCATCGGCGTGCTCATGCTCATCGGCATCGTCGTGACCAACGCGATCGTCCTCATCGACCTCGTCAACCAGTACCGCGACCGCGGGCGCGACCTGGACGACGCGGTCATGGAGGGCGCGCGCAAGCGGCTGCGGCCCATCGTCATGACGGCGGCGGCGACGATCTTCGCGCTGCTGCCCATGTCGCTGGGCCTCACCGGCGGCGGCGTCTTCATCTCGCGGCCGCTCGCGATCGTCGTCATCGGCGGTCTGTTCACGTCGACGCTGCTCACGCTCGTGCTCGTCCCGGTGCTGTACACGCTGCTGGTGCGCGCGCAGGACCGCGGGCGGGCGCGGCGCGTCGCGCGGGGCGAGCGGCGGTCCGCGCGCCGGGCGGAGCGGCACGCGGCGAAGCACGCCGCCTGACGGCCCCGGGCGGCGCTGCCGCCCACGACGGGTCGCCCACGACGGGTCGCCCACGACGGTCGCCCACGACGAGCGGGCCCACGACGAGCGGGCCCACGACGACGACGCGCCGGCACCCCCCTCCGGGGTGCCG
>NZ_JBHUZW010000109.1:0-13395 GCF_042667215.1 Cellulomonas sp. NPDC057328
GGGGACGCCGGCGCGGCGGTGCCCGACGCGAGGACGACCGGCACGGCGGCCGTGTCGCCCGCCGGCTCGCCGTCGGTGGTGGCGCTCGTCGCTGGCGCGCCCGCCGCGCCACCTGCCGCGGGGGCGGGCTCGTGCGTCGCGGTCGCGTCCGTGGAGGTGGCGGGCCCGGTCGTGGGGGCGCTGGTCGCGTCGGGCGACGCGGCGGCGGCAACCGACGTGGTCGCAGCCGTGGCTCCGGCCGCGTGGGCGGGGACGTCGGGAGCGGCCGCGGCCGCCGCGTCCGTCTCTGCCGCGTCGGGTGTCGTCGCGTCGGAGGTGGTCGAGGCAGGCGCCGACGCGTCCGGCGCGGGTGCGTCCGGAGCCGTCGCGTCAGGGGCCACCGCGTCCGGCGCCGTCGTCGGCGCGGCGTCCGCCGGGCGGGGCGTGTCCTCCGCCGTCGCCGGCTCGGCGTCCTGCGGCGCGGCGGGAGCGGCGTCGCGTGCGCCGTCCTGGGTGCCGGCCGGGGAGGCGTCGGTGCCCGTGCCGTCGACGGGCGCGCCCGCACCGGCGGGCGGGGCGTCGGCGGCGCCCGCGGACGGGGTGTCCGTCGCGGCGGCGGGGTCCGTCGCGGCGGCGGGGTCCGTCGCGGCGGCAGGGTCCGTCGACGAGGCGGCGTCCGTCGACGAGGCGGCGTCCGCGGCGCTGGCGGCGTCCGCCGAGGAGCTGGTGTCGCCCGACGGCGCGGTCCCCTCCGCGGGCGCGGTGCCGGCGCCGGACGTCGCCGCCGGCTCGGTGCGGGCGAGCGCGTGCGCGGGGACCCCGACGGCGGCGGCGTTGAGCGCGGTCATCGCGAGCGCGGACAGCCCCCCGAACCCGCGTGCGGGCTGCGCGGCGGCGGCCGCCGTGGCCGCGGCCGTGGGAGCGCCGGGGGTCCGGGCGGTGTCGCCGGCGGCGGGTGCGGAGGCCTGCCCGGCGTCGCCCGCCGCGTCGTCGCGCCCGCCGGTGGAGGGCGCGTCCGTCCCGGCGTCCTGCGCGGCGCTGCCGGGCGCGGCGTCCTGGCCGTCCGCGGCGCGCGCGGCCGGAGCGGCGTCCGACGCACGCTGCGGCGCGGACGTGGGCGGCGCGGTGACCGCGACGTCCTCCCACGACGGCCACGCGGACCGTGCGGGGGCGGCGGCCGCCGCGGTGCGGGCGGCGCCGGGACGTGCGGCGGGTGCGTCCGTGCCCGCAGCGGGCCGCGTCGCGGCAGCGTCCGTGGCGGGTGCGTCACCGGCCGCGGCTGTGCCACCGGTCGCGGGTGCGCCAGCGGTCGCGGGTGCGTCACCGGTCGCGGCCTCCGCGCCGGGCGCGGATCCGGTCGACGCGGCATGATCGGTCGCGGGCGCGGCGTCCGTGCGGGGTGCCGCGCCGGACGGCGAGCCCTCGGGGGCGCTCGGCACCCGGGGCGCGGGCACGCCCGCCGGCTCGGCGCCGCGTGCGCCGTCGGGCGCGTCGGTGCGCGCGCCGGGCTCGTCCCGGTCGTCCGTCGCCCCGCCGGCCGTCGTGCCGCGTTCGGTCCCGTGCGTCATCGATCCCCCGTCTGCTCCCTGCAGCGCGCAGACCGCGCCCGGGCGAGTCTACGGGGCGCGACCACCCTCCGGGTCCGCTCCTCCGCGGCGACCGCGAGGATCACCCGCTCCGCCGGCGGGCGGGACGGCGGGGTCGCCGACCGACGTCAGCGGACGCCGCGCACCCGTCCGCGCAGGTGCACGAGGCCGCCCGCGGCGGCGGCGCCCTGCGCGACGGCGAGCACGCTGCCGACGACGACGTCGTGGTCGCCCGCCGGGTGCACGGCCGTCGTGCGGCAGTCGAACCACGCCGCGGCGCCGGCCACCCACGGCGCCCCGGACACGGGGGCCGGCGTGTGCGGCACGCGGTCGAGCTGGCCCACCGCAGGCCGGCCCGGCGACGCGAGCCAGTCCGCCACGTCCGCCTGGTCGTCGGCGAGGACGCTCACGGCCCACCCGTCGACCTCGTCGAGCACGTCGCGCAGGCGCGAGTCGGTGTGCACGGAGAACAGCAGCAGCGGCGGGTCGAGCGACACCGACGCCACCGAGTTCACCGTGGTGGCGTGGGCGACGCCGCGCCGCACCACGGTGACCACCGCGACCCCGGCGGGCAGGCGGCCGACCGCCGCCCGGAACGCGTCCTCGTCGACCGGCGCGGCCCCCGGCACGGTCACGGGAGCGGCTGCTCGGTCCCGGCGCCGGCGGCGTGGCCGGCCGGGGCGTCCGGGCCGTCCGGTCCGCCGGCGACGTCCGTCACCCAGCGGCGCGGGACGACCGCGACGGCGACGACGGCCACCGCGGCCCCGCCGAGCCAGCCGATGCCCCACAGGTCGGTGCCCGGCACGAGCACGTCGCCACCGGGCCCCTCGCCGGCGAGCAGCGTCACGGACAGGAACAGGCCGCCGACGGCGCCGACGTACGTGACCCAGCCGCCCCACGCGCGCGCCGTGAGCACGGCGACGAGGACGAGCAGCACGCACAGCACCAGGCCCCACGGGCGCACGGCGCGGTGCATCAGCGTGCCGAGCACGCCGACGACCAGGCCGAGCACGAACGTGGCGGCACCGCGGCCGAGGAGCGCGGTCGAGAGCGGCTGCACGGGCGTCACGCTACCGGCCGCACACCGGCCGGCCACGCGAGGCGGGCCTGCTCGGCGCGCAGGCTGCCCGGCGCGTACCGGTACGCCTCGACGGGCAGCACCGGCGCGAGGACGCGGTTGCTCAGCGCATAGCACGCGAGCAGCGCGGGGTCGCCGTCGACGGCGCGGACGGCCTGCACCTGGGTGGCGTGCGCGCGCAGCGCCGCGAGCAGGCGGTCGCGCACGGGCGCCACGTCGACCACGACGTCGAGCTCGTCGTCCAGCACGGCGACGGACGCCGGCTCGGCGGCCGGGTCGGGGAGCTCGAGCGTCTCGACGGTGGGGCCGAGCGCGGCGAGCACGGCGTCGCCGCCCAGCGCGACGTGCGCCCGCCGCAGCGCGGCGCGGCCCTGCGCCGCCCACAGCGCGACCGGCACGGCGTGCGCGGGCCCGACGTCGTCGGCCTCGCGCGCCGCCAGCTCGAGGGCGAGCCGCGTCACCTCGTGCGTGCGCACGTGGTCGGGGTGGCCGTAGCCGCCGCCCGGCTCGTACGTGACGACGACGTCCGGCCGGCGGCTGCGCAGGACGCGCGCGAGCGCGTCCGCGGCGTCCTCGAGGGACGCGACGACGAACGCCGCCGGCGGGACGTCCTCGAGCGCGCCGGCGCGCGTCGCGCCGACCCACGCCATGCCGGAGTCCTCGTACCGGGTGCCGTGGCCGGCGACCTCGTCGAGGAACCCGTGGTCGGTGACGCCGAGCGCGGCGAGGGCACCGTCGAGCTCGCCGACGCGGTGCTCGGCGAGCGCCGGGCCGTCGCCCTCGAGGTGGGCCCACCGGCGGCCGATGACCTCGCCACGCTCGCCGCGCGTCGCCGTCACGACGGTGACCGGCCGGCCGGCCGCCGCCCACGTCGCGAGCAGCGCGCCGGTCGCGAGCGACTCGTCGTCGGGGTGCGCGTGGACGGCGAGCAGGCCGCCGGTGGGCGCGGTCGTCACGCGCGCTTGTTGCGCGCGGTCTGCCGGGCCCGCTCGGTCTGGTCGAGCACGACCTTGCGGATGCGGACGACCTCGGGGGTGACCTCGACGCACTCGTCCTCGCGCGCGAACTCGAGGGACTCCTCGAGCGTGAGCTTGCGCGGCGGCACCAGGTTCTCGAACGACTCCGCCGTGGACGAGCGGATGTTGTTGAGCTTCTTCTCCTTGGTGATGTTGACGTCCATGTCCTCGTTGCGCGCGTTCTCGCCGACGACCATGCCCTCATACACCTCGGAGGTCGGGTCGACGAAGAACGTGCCGCGCTCCTGGAGGTTGAGCATGGCGAACGGCGTCGCGACGCCCGCGCGGTCCGCGACGAGCGAGCCGTTGAGGCGCGTCTCGATGGGGCCCGCCCACGGCTCGAAGCCCTCGGCGATGGACGACGCGATGCCGGTGCCGCGCGTGTCCGTGAGGAAGCGCGTGCGGAAGCCGATGAGGCCGCGCGCCGGCACGACGAACTCCATGCGCACCCAGCCGGTGCCGTGGTTGCTCATCGTCTCCATGCGGCCCTTGCGCTGCGCGAGCAGCTGCGTCACGGCGCCGAGGTACTCCTCCGGCACGTCGATCGTCATGCGCTCGGTCGGCTCGAGCACCTGGCCGTCGACCTTCTTCGTGACGACCTGCGGCTTGCCGACCGTGAGCTCGAAGCCCTCGCGTCGCATCTGCTCGACGAGGATCGCCAGGGCGAGCTCGCCGCGGCCCTGCACCTCCCACGCGTCGGGACGCTCGGTGGGCAGCACGCGCAGCGACACGTTGCCGATGAGCTCGCGGTCGAGGCGGTCCTTGACCTGGCGGGCCGTGACCTTGTGGCCCTTGCCGCCCTTGCCGGCCAGCGGGCTCGTGTTGATGCCGATCGTCATCGAGATCGCCGGGTCGTCGACCGTGATGAGCGGCAGCGGCCGCGGGTCGTCCGGGTCCGTGAGCGTCTCGCCGATCGTGATGTCCTCGATGCCGGCGACGGCGACGATGTCGCCGGGGCCCGCCGCGTCGGTGGGGACGCGGTCGAGGGCCTTGGTCTCGAGGAGCTCGGTGATGCGCACGTTCTGCAGCGTGCCGTCGTGCCGCGCCCACGCGACCGTCTGGCCCTTGCGCAGCGTGCCGTTGTGGATGCGCAGCAGCGCGAGACGGCCGAGGAACGGCGACGCGTCGAGGTTGGTCACGTGCGCCTGCAGCGGCGCGGACGGGTCGTACGACGGCGCCGGGATCTTCTCGAGGATCGTCGCGAACAGCGGCTCGAGGTCCGGGCTGTCGGGCAGGCCGCCGTCGGCGGGCTGCTCGAGGGACGCCTTGCCGACCTTCGCGGCCGCGTAGACGACCGGCACGTCGAGGATCGCGTCGAGGTCGAGGTCCGGGACCTCCTCGTGCAGGTCGGACGCGAGGCCGAGCAGCAGGTCGGTCGCCTCGTGGACGACCTCGTCGATGCGCGCGTCCGGGCGGTCCACCTTGTTCACGACGAGGATGACCGGCAGCTTCGCGGCGAGGGCCTTGCGCAGCACGAACCGCGTCTGCGGGAGCGGGCCCTCCGACGCGTCGACGAGGAGCACGACGCCGTCGACCATCGACAGGCCGCGCTCGACCTCGCCGCCGAAGTCGGCGTGGCCCGGGGTGTCGATGACGTTGATCGTCACGCCGTCGGGCTGGCCCGCCGCGGCCGCCGCCGGGCCGGCGTACCGGACGGCGGTGTTCTTCGCGAGGATGGTGATGCCCTTCTCGCGCTCGAGGTCGCCCGAGTCCATGGCGCGCTCGTCGACGTGGTCGTGCGCGCCGAACGCGCCCGACTGGTGGAGCATCGCGTCGACGAGGGTGGTCTTGCCGTGGTCGACGTGCGCGACGATCGCGACGTTGCGCAGGTCGTGACGCACGGCGGCGGCCTGGTCGGTTGCGGGCATGCGGGGACTCATCTCACCGAGGAAGAGGGGGATGCGCCGACGACGGCGCGCCCCCATCTTACCGGAGCACCCCAGTCCGGCGACGGTGACGCCCGTCTCCCCGGTGCGTGCTCCCGGTTCCCTCCGGTACCGCCTGTGCGCTCCCCCCGGGCGCCCTCCCCCGCGCTCAGTCGTCCGCGCGGGCCCAGTCCCACCAGGAGGTCAGGTCGGCGCGCGCCGGCGCGAGCACCTCGACGCCCGTGACGGCCGGCAGCCCCGCGTCGTCCTCGGCGTCCCGCTCGGCGGTCAGCGTCAGGGCCGGCGTCCGGACGAGCGGGAGCACCGCGCCGGCGGCGACGAGGTCGCCCGACGTCTGCGCGAGCAGGTCCGGGACGGCGGCCGGGTCCACCATGCCGGCGAGCGTGTCGAGCACCGCGTCGAGCGCGGGGTCGGCGTGCCCGGTGACGTTCGCCGGGCCGTCGCCCCGCCAGCGCGCGACCCACGACGCGACCGGCAGGTCGCCCTGGGCCACCGGCACGAGCGCCGCGTCCCACGCCGCACCCTCGGTGCGCAGGGCATGCACCGGGTCGTCGACGTCCGCCGGCACGACCTCGAGCCCCGCGTCGGCGGCGGCCGCCGTGAGCAGCTCGAGGGCGCGCGCGCGGACCGGGTCGTCGGTCGCCGCGAGCACCCGCACGGTGACGGGCGCACCGCCCGGTGCCCGGTCCGGCGCCGGGGGCAGCGCCGCCGCCACGGTGGCCGCGGGCGCGTCGGAGCCGACCTGCGCCGCCACGACGTCCGACGCCTCGGCGTCGTCCCACAGCGGCGCCACCGCCTCCGCGACGACGTCGTCGCGCGGCACCGCGCCGACGAGCGCCGCCCGCAGCGCGGCCGCCGCGGCCGCCGGGTCCGGCGCGTCCGCGTGGCTCGCCGGGTCGAAGGGGCCGCCGGCGCGCTCCTGCAGCACGAGCTGCAGCACCGCGTCACCGCCCGTGGCCGCCGCGACCCCGTCCGCGTCGTCGGCCGCCGCGAGCACGTCCGCCGTGCTCAGCGGTGCGGCGACGTCGACGTCCCCCGCCTCCACCGCGTCCACCTGCGCGAGGGGGTCGAGGTCGGTGCGGACCCGCACGCGGTCCCACCGCGCCGGGCGGTCGCCCGCGTACGCGGCGTTCCGCACGACCTCGACGCCGTCCGCGACGACCCGGTCGAGGACGTACGGGCCGGTCGTGGTCGCGAGGGTGGGGTCGGCCGTGACGTCGGCCGACGCGCCCGCGGCGCGCCACACGCGCGACACCGGCACGAGCGCGGCGCGGTCCTGCCGCTGCACCGCCGCCACGACGGCGTCCGCCCACCGGGCCGCGTCCGCGGTCGGGTCCGCCGACGGCGTGGGCGTCGGCGTGCCCGTGGGGGTCGCCGTCCCGGCGGGGGTCGGTGCGCCCGTCGAGGCCGCCGTGCCCGTGGGCGTCGGCGTACCCGCGGCCCTGGTCCCCGCCGGTGCCGTCGTCCCCGCCGGTGCCGGCGTGCCCGTCGGTGCCGGCGTGCCCGTCGGTGCTGTCGTGCCCGACGGTGCTGCCGTGCCCGTCGCCGCCGCCGTGGGCACGGGGAGCGCGGGCGCGGACGGGTCGAGGGCGAGCCGGCCGACGACGTGCGCCGGCAGGTTGACGTCGAGCGCGAGCTGCCAGTCGGCGACGGGCCGGTCGTACACGACCGTGACGCTCGCGCCGTCGACGGCCGGCACCGCCGACGCGTGCGCGAGGACGGGCGACGTCGCGGCGAACGCGACGACGTCGTCGAGCGCGGCCGGGTCGGCCGGGCGCCCGTCGGCGTCGAGCTCGGGCACGACCTCGTCGAGCTGGCCGCTGCGCGCGGCCCACTCCAGCAGCAGGTCCGCGGGCGTGACGGGCACCCCGTCCGACCAGCGGGCCGTCGGCGCGATCGTGTACCGGACGGTGAGGGGGGCGTCGCCGAGCTTCTCGACCGTGCCGAAGGACGTGTCGGTGGTCACCGTGCCGTCGGGCTCGAGCGCGACGAACCCGGACTGCACCAGCCCGCGCACGAGCACGCTCCCGGGCGCCCGCCCGTCGACGGTACCGGCGTTGAGGGACGCGAAGGGCAGGTCGGCCGCGACCACGACGGTGCCGGCGCGTGCCGGGTCGACCGGGTCGGCCGTGCAGGCCGTCGTGAGCGCCACGAGCACCGCTCCCGCCGCCGCCGCGGCGACCCGCGCCCGTGCCCCTCCACCGACGTGACCGCTCCGGTCCATCCGCACCGCTCCTCCGCTCCCGCGCCGCGCGCGTCCACCCGTCCGGCCGTCACCCGTCCGCAGCCGTCGTCCCCCTATCGGCGCGGACGGGTCGGGACTGAAGTGGCAGATCGGACGGATCCCGTCGGACCGTAGCGGACCGGCACGAGTCGGTGCGTCGCGCCCTCCGCGGGCGGCACGCGCAGGCGTGCCGGCCGGGGACGTCCTGGACGCGCCGACGCCCGGCCCCCGCGAGGGGATCGGGCGTCGTGCGTGCGTGACGGCTGCGTGCCGCGGCTCAGATGCCGGGGCGCTGCGTCCGCTCGTTGTCGATCTCGTCGATGCCGAGCGCGTCGGCGCGGCCGGCCTCGTCGGCGTGGCGCGCCTCCTCGGCGTCCAGCTCGGCGCGCTGCGCCTCGAGGAGCGCGTCGCGGGCCATGCGGCGCTCGCGCTGCGCCTCCGGGTCCGGCACGGGCACGGCCGCGATGAGCCGCTGCGTGTACGGGTCCTGCGGCGCGGTGACGACCTGCGCGGTCGGCCCCACCTCGACGAGCTTGCCGTTGCGCATCACCGCGACGCGGTCGGACAGGATCTCGACGACGGCGAGGTCGTGGCTGATGAACAGGCACGCGAACCCGTGCTCGCGCTGCAGCTCCTGGAACAGGTCGAGCACCGCCGCCTGCACGGACACGTCGAGGGCTGACGTCGGCTCGTCCGCCACGAGCAGGCGCGGCTCGAGCGCGAGCGAGCGGGCGATGCCGACGCGCTGGCGCTGCCCGCCCGAGAGCTCGTGCGGGTACCGGTTGCGCATGGCACGCGGCAGGTGGACCTGGTCCAGCAGCCGCTCGATCTCGCGCTGCAGACCCTGCCCCTTGATGCCCCGGTGCAGGAGCAGCGGCTCGGCGATCGACTCACCGATGGGCAGCCGCGGGTTGAGCGACGAGCCCGGGTCCTGGAAGACGATGCCGACCTTGGTGCGCAGC
Source organism: Cellulomonas sp. NPDC057328 (assembly GCF_042667215.1). NCBI lineage: Bacteria > Bacillati > Actinomycetota > Actinomycetes > Micrococcales > Cellulomonadaceae > Cellulomonas > Cellulomonas sp. NPDC057328. Next base: position 8,732 of record NZ_JBHUZW010000109.1, read on the forward strand.
GGCTTCAGGTCCTTCATCGACGCGCCGACCATGTCCTGCCCGACGATCCGCAGGTGCCCGCCCGTGACCGGCAGCAGCCCGACGGCCGCACGCCCGATGGTCGTCTTCCCCGAGCCGGACTCGCCGACGAGGCCGACGACCTCGCCCTGGCGGATCTGCAGCGAGACGCCGTCGACGGCGCGGAACGCCGGCGTGCGGCGACGGCCGGGGTACTCGATCACCATGTCCTGCGCGTCGAGCACGAGCTCGCGCTCGTCGGCGGCCGTGGCGGCGGGCGCCGCGGCCCCGGCGGGGGCCGGCTCGGTGACCGTGGCGCGCGCGGGCGCCGCCGCGCCGACGCCGCGGCCGAGGTGCGGCACCGCGTCCAGCAGGCGCTGCGTGTACTCGTGCTGCGGGTTGCGGAAGACGTCGAGGGCCGGGCCCTGGTCGACGACCCGCCCGTCCTTCATGACGATGATGTTGTCCGCCATGTCGGCGACGACGCCCATGTCGTGCGTGATGAGCACGATGCCCGCGTCGATGCGCTCGCGCAGGTCGCGCATGAGCTTGAGGATCTCGGCCTGCACGGTGACGTCGAGCGCGGTCGTCGGCTCGTCCGCCAGCAGCAGCTTCGGGTCGCACGCGAGGGCCTGCGCGATCATCGCACGCTGGCGCTGCCCGCCCGACAGCTGGTGCGGGTAGGAGTCGACGCGCTTCTCGGGGTTCGGGATGTCGACGAGCCGGAGCAGCTCGACGGCGCGCTCGCGCGCCTCCGCCGGGCCGATCTCGAAGTGCGCGCGCAGCGTCTCGATGATCTGGAAGCCGATCGTGAACACCGGGTTCAGCGCCGTCATCGGCTCCTGGAAGATCATCGAGACCTCCCGCCCGCGCACGCGCCGCAGCCGGCTCGCCGGCATGCCGACGAGCTCGCGGTCGCCCATGCGCGCCGAGCCGCGGGCACGGCCGTTCGCCGGCAGCAGGCCGAGCAGCGCCATCGACGACTGCGTCTTGCCCGAGCCGGACTCGCCGACGATGGCGAGCACCTCGCCCGGACGGACGTCGTAGCTGACGTCCACGGCGGCCGGGTGCCAGCGTCCGTCGACGTAGAACTCGACGTTCAGGTCACGCACCGAGAGCACGGGCGTCGTGGTCGGTGCGGGAGGCGTCTCGAGGGCCACCGTTCAGCGTCCTTCCTGCTCACCGAGGGTCCGCCCGGTCGGGGCGGCCGCGGTGCGCGGGTCTGCGAGCATGGCCACGTGGGTGCCACGCAGGAGTTCACATCGGGGTACGGACGAGGTCTGACCGTCGCGGCGGGCGCGACCGGCGCGGTCGCGCTGGGCGCGGTGGCGCTGCAGGACGGCGCCGGCGAGGCGCTGCGCGTGCTGCCCGTCGTGGCGCTGGTCGTGCTCGTCGTCTGGGCGCTGTTCTGGCGCCCGGGGGTCGAGGTCGCGGACGGCGAGCTCGTCGTGCGCAACGTGCTGAGCACCGTGCGCGTGCCGTGGCCCACCTACCGCGGGGTGACGCGGGGCTGGTCCCTCGTCGTGCACACCACCGAGGGCGACGTGCAGGTGTTCGCCGCCCCGCGCTCGAGCGCCACCGCCCGGGCGGTGCGCCGGCGCCGCGCCGACGACGACCGACCGACCGGCACCGTCCCGGCGGGCGACCGTCCCGTGCGCTCGTACGGCGCCACCGCCGAGACGGTGGGCGACGCCGTCGAGGCCCGGCACGACGCGCTGGTGCGCGCCGGCCACCTCGACGGCGCCGAGCGCCTGCGCACCGAGCACGGCCTGCGCCCCACCCGGCAGCTGCACGTCGCCGGCGTCGGCGCGGCGGCCCTGCTGGCCGCCGCCGCCGTGGCGGTGCTCGTCACCGGCTGAGCCGGCGCGCCGGACCGTCACGCGCCGCCGCCGAGGCCGGCGTTCCGACCGTCGAGGTCGGCGCGGACGGTGCTCACGCGGGCGCGCTCCGCCGACGCGTCCGCGGCGGCCGCCTTCGCCATCTTGCGCTCCGAGGGGATGCGCTTCTGGCGCGGGTCGAACGCGTCCCGCAGGCCGTCGCCGATGAAGTTCACGGTCAGCGCGATGATCACGATGAACAGGCCCGGCCACCAGAACAACCACGGCCGCGTGGAGAACGCCTGCTGGTACTCGTTGATGAGCTGCCCCAGCGAGATCTCGGGTCGCTGGATGCCGAACCCGAGGTAGGACAGCGCGGTCTCGAGCAGGATCGCCGAGCTCATGAGCAGCGTGACAGCCACGATGAGCGTGCCGATGGCGTTCGGCAGGATGTGCTTGAAGATGATCCTGAGGTTGCTGGCGCCGGCCACCCGCGCCGCGTCGACGAACTCGCGCTCGCGCAGCGACAGGAACTCGCCGCGCACCAGCCGCGCCAGCGTCGTCCACAGGATCAGCCCGAGCGCGAGCGCGAAGACCACGCCGGAGACCCCGCCCGCGAGCTTGCCGACGACCGCGCCGATGACGATGGTCGGGATCGTGATGACGAGGTCGGTGGCGCGCATCAGCAGCGTGTCCGCACGGCCTCGGAAGAAGCCCGCGGTCGCGCCGACGGCCACGCCGATGATCGCCGCGACGCCGCCGATGATGACCATGACCATCAGTGACGTCTGCACGCCGGCCATGACGCGCGCGAAGATGTCGCGGCCGATCTCGTCCTGGCCGAACGGGTGCAGGCCGATGGCGAAACCGTCGCCGCCGAGCCACGTCGGCATCGAGAGCGTCGGCGCGCCGCCGGCGTTGACGACCGCACCGGTCTCGCCCGGCGTCCACTGCCACCAGCCGGGCACGGGGCCGACACCGACGGAGGTCAGCGCGAGCAGGGCGGTCAGGGCGAGGACGGCCAGGCCGACCATCGCCCCCTTGTGGCGGAAGAACCGCCGACGGACGATCTGGCCCTGCGAGAGGCCGGCGACGTCCTGGAGCTCGATGGCGTTCTCGAGCCGCTCCTCGGGCTCGCCCGAGGGCTGCGGTGTGGTGGAGGTGCTCATGCGTCCAACCGGATCCGGGGGTCGATCGCCGCGTACACGAGGTCCGCGACGATGTTGGCGATGATGGCGAGGGCGGCCACGACGAGCAGGTAGGCCATGACCGGCTCGATCTCGGCCTGGTCGAGCGACCGGACGAAGAGCTGCCCCATGCCCGGGCGTCCGAAGACGTTCTCGGTGATGACCGCGCCGCCGACCAGCGTGATGACGTCGATCGGGACGATCGTCGCGAGCGGGATGAGGGCGTTGCGGAACCCGTGCCGCACGACGACGAGCCGCTCGGGCAGGCCCTTGGCGCGCGCCGTGCGGACGTAGTCCTGGTTCATCACCTCGAGCATGCTCGAGCGCGCGTACCGCGTGTACGACGCGAACGCGATGAGCACGAGCGTCGCCGTCGGCAGGATCAGGTGCGTGAAGGAGTCCAGCACCTGCACCCAGTAGTTGCCGCCGAGGTTCGGGGTCCGGTCGCCGAAGGTCGGGATCGGCCGACCGGCGAGCGCGTCGAAGTACGGGCCCCAGACCTGCATCACCTGGTCGACGAAGATCAGCGTGCCCATGACGAGGGCCACCGCGGCACCGGTGCGGGCCGACAGCCGCCAGTCGGGCCCTCCGAACAGGCGCCCGACGCCGTAGCCGAGGGCGACGGTGAGGAGCGCGAGCCCCGCCGTCAGCCAGTGCGACTCCGTGATCTCGTCGAACACGACCTGCATGGGGAAGTACGCGACGACGCCGATCGCCACGACCGTCAGGCCCGTGTACAGGGCGCGGCGGTTGTGCAGGCCGGCGAACACGCCCGCCACCGCGAACGCCGTGCCGGCGCCCAGCAGCGCGAGCAGCACGGGGCCGATCTGCGGCCGGTCCCACCAGCCGGTGAGCTGCACGTAGGCGAGCAGCGCCAGGTTGGCGGCCGCCGCGATCGCGAACACCTGCAGCCGGCGCGTGGCCGTGCCGCCGATGGCCAGGGACCACAGCAGCCCGACGACCAGGGACACGCCGACGATCACCGGCCAGGCGATCACCGGGTCGCGCAGGAAGTCGTTGAAGCCGATGGCGCCCCACTGCTTGAGCAGCACCGCCACCCAGAAGGACGGCAGCGAGTACAGGAGGAACGAGAAGAAGATGATGACGTAGTCGAACGCGCTGTACTGGCGCAGCGCCGACACGATGCCGACGGTCACGCCGACCAGCAGCGACAGCACCGTCGCGGCGGAGACGAGCTCGATGGTCGAGCCGATCGCGTTCGTCAGCTGGCTGCTCACGGCCTGGCCGGACTGCCAGGCGGTGCCCAGGTCACCGGTGAACAGGGCGCCGAGCCACCAGAAGAAGCGGACGACGACGTTGACGTCGAGGTCCAGCTGGTCGATGCGCTGGGCGATCAGCTCGGCCTTGTTCGGGGCCGTGCTCTCGACGAGGTCGCGCAGCGGGTCGATGGCCGCGTCGACGAGCAGGTACATGAGGAACAGCGCCACGAAGAGCGTGACGAGTCCGGCCGCGAGGCGGCGCAGGAGGAAGTTGAGCACGGGGGGCTACCTCGCAGGGACGGGAAGCCGGACGTCGGGGATCGTATCCCGGCGGCTTCCGCTTGAGGTGGTCGTGGGTGTCACGGAGGGGCAGCGTACGCGCACGACGGAGGGCGCCGCGGTCGGAGCCTCGGCGCCCTCTGTCGTCGAGCACGGTCCGGGCT
>NZ_JBHUZW010000110.1:0-13261 GCF_042667215.1 Cellulomonas sp. NPDC057328
CAGCCGGTAGCCCTCGCCCACGGGTCGGCGCTCTCCGCCCGCCGTCCCGCGGGTCACGCGACGGCGGTCGCCACCCGCGTGGTGCGCCGCGCCGCCAGCGCCGTCGCGACGAGCGCGAAGGCCATCACGGCGGCGCTGACGACGGCGTACGACCGCACGTCGACGACGGGCGGCCCGGCGAGCAGCCCGGCACTGACGCCGACGACGGCCGGCACCACCGCGACGGTGCCGAGCGCCCACGCCGTCACGCCCGTGATCGCCGCCTCGACGGTCGTCATGGCCATGAGCTGGCGGCGCGTGCTGCCGGTGCGGTGCAGCAGCGCGAGCTCGTCGCGGCGGGCGACCGTCGTCATCGCGAGCGTGCTCGCCGCGCCGACCGCCACGACCGCCAGCAGCAGCAGGAGCAGGGCCACCCCGATGTCGTTCTCCCCGCCGGCCGACCGCAGGGCCGTCGCGACGTGGGTCGCGGGGTCGGCCGCCGTCGCGCCCAGGGCGCCGATCGCGGCCGCCGCGTCCGTCGCGTCCGTGCCGGCGGCGACGTCGACGAGCAGGGTGTCGGCCACCACCGGGAGCCCGTGCGCCTCCACCGTCGCCGCACCCGTGAGGAGCCCGCCGACGCCGAGGCCGCGGGAGAAGACCGCCACCACCGTCACCTCGACGAGGTCGTCGCCGAGCCGCAGCGTGAGCGTCTCGCCGAGGCCCGCGCCGGTCTGGAACGCCGTGTCGCTGCTGACGGCCACGGCGCCCGGCGCGTCGACGTCCGCGAGCGTGCCCTCGACGACGTCCGGGTCGAGCGCGAGGGTGTCGGCGGGGACGACGCGCAGGGCGGCCGCCTCCCAGGTGACGACGCCCTCGTCCTCGCTGCGCAGCTGCGCCGGGACGGTGGCCAGCGGGACCGCCGACGCGACGCCGGGCACCGCGGCGACCCGCGCCGGCAGGTCCTGCGGCGCGCCCTCGCCGGGCGTGACGACGAGGTCCGCGGTGACCGCGGCGACGAACTCCTGCTGCGCGGCGGTCGTGATCGCCCGGTTGACGCTCGTCTGGACGGTCGCGGCGGCGACGACGAGGGCGAGCGGGACGACCACCGTGGTGAGCCGCCGGGAGAAGCCGCGCACGTTCCGCACGGCGAGCACCGTGGCGGGCCGGCCGCCCGCCGGGTGCAGCCGCGCCAGGCGGTCGAAGACCCAGCCGACGAGGACGGGCCCGGCGAGCGCCGCCGCCCCGACCAGCAGGAAGGCCGACATCGAGGCCGTGGCGCTCCCGACGGTCCCCGGGACCCACAGCGAGGAGGACGCCACGGCCAGGCCGCCGAGCGTCATCACCAGCGCGGTGACGCGCCGGCCGGCGCCGACCTGCCGGTCCTCGACGGCGCTCTGGCGGAGCGCCGCCGTCGGCGCGGTGCGCGCGGCCTCCCGCGCCCCCAGGCGGCCCACCGGCACCGCGGTCACGGCGACGAGGAGGACGGCGGCGAGGACGGGCAGCGGCGAGAGCGCCGAGGTGAAGTCGGGCGCGACCATGCCGGACCGCACGAGCACCGGGTCGAGGAGGCGCGCGCCGAGCAGGCCCGCGACCGCCCCGACGGGCGCCGCGACGAGCGAGACGACGCCGACCTCGAGGGTGACGGCCCGGCGCACCTGCGCCGGCGTCGCGCCGACGGCCCGCAGCAGGGCCAGCTCCCGCCGACGGCTGCGCAGCGCGAGGCTGACGGTCGCCGCGACGACCATCACCACGACGACGACGAGAGTGCCGGCGTAGGACGAGGCGAGCGTGACGAGGAGCGTGCCCGCGGCCGACCGCATCCGGAGCCCGGACTCGAGCAGGACGCCCGTGACGGCGAGCACCGCCGAGGCGACGGCGAGCACGACAGCGGTGCCGGCGTAGGCACCGCGGTGGGCGCGGACGCCCGAGGACGCGAGCTGCCACACGGCGCTCACCGCCCCTGCGCGAGGAGGCGGGCGGTGACCTGCTCGGCGGTCGGGTGCTCCAGCCGGCCGACGACGAGCCCGTCCGCGAGGACGACGACGCGCTCCGCCGCGGCCGCGACCCCCGCGTCGTGCGTCACCACGACGACGGTCTGCCCGAGCTCGCGGGCCGTGCCGCGCAGCACCTCGAGCACCGCGGCACCGGTGCGGGAGTCGAGCGCACCCGTGGGCTCGTCCGCGAAGACGACGGCGGGCCGCGTGACGAGCGCGCGGGCGATCGCGACGCGCTGCGCCTGCCCGCCGGACAGCTCGGCCGGCAGCCGGTCCATGAGGTGCGGCACGCCGAGGAACTCCAGCAGCGTCGACTCCCACGCCGTGTCGACGCGGCGGCCGGCGAGCAGCAGCGGCAGGCGGACGTTCTCCCGCGCGGTCAGGTGCCCGATGAGGTTGTAGGCCTGGAAGACGAAGCCCACGTGCTCGCGGCGGAACCGCGTGAGGTCGTCCGGCCGCAGGGCCGTGAGGTCGTGACCGCCGACCACGACGGACCCGCGGGTCGGCGTGTCGAGGCCGGCGGCGCAGTTGAGCAGGGTCGACTTGCCGGAGCCGGACTGGCCGACGACGGCCGTCACGGAACCGGCGAGCAGCTCGAGGGACACGCCGCGCAGCGCGTGGACGGGCTCGCGGCCCGGGTACGTCCTGTGGATGTCGACGAGGTGGACGGCCGTGGCCGTCGTCCCCGCGGTCGTGGTGGTGGCCATGGTGTGCTCCCGAGGTCGAGGTCGTGGTGTCGATCTCGAACCTAGGAACCGGGCGTGCCGGCCATCGAGCCTCGGAAGGAGGGGTGCGGCGGGTTGCATCCTTCGACGGAGGCGACCCGCACGCCGGAACGGCGAAGGCCCGGACCGTCTGGTCCGGGCCTTCGTCCTCTGTGTAGCGGGGGCAGGATTTGAACCTGCGACCTCTGGGTTATGAGCCCAGCGAGCTACCGAGCTGCTCCACCCCGCGTCGGTGTCTCTACTGTACGTCAGCCGTGGACGGGCAACCAAATCGAGGCGACGTGCCCCGCGTCACACCCCGGCCACCGGCCGTTCACACCGGTGTGCCGGGTCAGGGACGCGGCGCCCCCGGCGCCTGCACGCCGACGCCGGCAGCCGGCGGCACGGGGGCGGCGACCGGCTCCCCCGTCGGCGCGGGCGTGCGTGCGCGGGCCCGCTGCGCCACCACGATGCCGAGCACGACGAGCAGCCCGCCCACCGGCTCGTACCAGTGCAGCCGCTCGTCGAGCACGAGGATGCCGAGCACCACGCCCACGACCGGGGTCAGGTACGTGACCGTCGACGCGCGCTGCGCGCCCCACGTGTCGACGACCCGGGTGTTCCACACGTACGCCATGCCCGTCCCCAGCGCGCCGAGCCCCACCATCGACAGCACCACCGGCCACGTCAGCGTCACGGGCCCGCGCGCCACCGCCGGGGCCAGCGCCAGCATCACGAGCGCGGCGACGGCGATCTGCCCGGCCGCGACCGTCTCGGCGGGCAGCCGCAGCGGCGTGACGAACCGCCGCATGTACGTCATGCCGAGGCCGTAGCAGGCGGTCGCGCCCAGGCACGCGAGCACGGCCGGCAGCGGTGCGGCGACCCCGCCGCCGTCGAGGTACGTCCACGGTCCGACGATGACGACCACGCCCACGGCGCCCACGGCGATGCCCAGCCCCTGCCGCCGGGTGAGCCGCTCCGCGGGCAGCACGAGCGCGACGGCCAGCGACGTCATCAGCGGCGTCGTCGCGTTGAGGATGCTCGACAGCCCCGACGCCAGGTGCTGGCCCGCCCACGCGAACAGCTGGAACGGCACGACGCAGAGCAGCACGCCGATGACCGCGAGGTGGCCCCACGTGCGCCGGTCCCGCGGCCAGCGGCGCCGCAGGACCGTCATCACCACGACCAGCGTGACGGCGCCGAGCAGCAGCCGCCCGAGCGCGACCTGCGCCGGCGCCAGCCCCTCGAGCCCCACCTTCATGAACAGGAAGCTCGAGCCCCACACGAGGGCCGCGCCGAGGTACAGCAGGACGGTGCGGCGGTCCGCGGGCGACGTCATGGGCCAAGCGTGCACCCCGCCACCGACACCCGACGAACCGTCCGCGCGGGAGGCGACGGACGCGGGCGGGACGCGGCCCGACGCGACGAGGCCGGCACCCGATGCGGGTGCCGACCTCGTCGTGCGTCGGTGCGCGCGGCGTCAGCCGCCCAGCTGCACGGCGTCAGCCGCCCAGCTGCGCCTCCGCGTCGATCGCACGCTGCAGGGCCTCGTCGAGCCGCTGCTGCGCCTCGCCGTACCCGGCGAAGTCGCGCTCGGCGAGCGCCGCCTCGCCGTCCTGGATCGCCTGCTGCGCGTCGCGCAGCGCGGCGTCCAGGGCAGTGCGGGCGTCGGCCGGCGGCGCCGCGGGTGCCGCAGGCGCCTCGGCGCCCTCGGTCGGCGTCGGCTCCGGCGTGGCGCCCGTGCCCGGGTCCTCCGTCGCCGGCTCCTCGCCCGCGTCCGGCGGCTCGACCGGTTCGGCGCCGGCGTCGCCGGCCTCCGCGCCCGAGTCGCCGCCGAACACCTGGTCGAGCGCGCCGTCGAGCGTCTGCGCGAACCCGATCTGGTCGCCGAACGACACGAGCACGCGCTGGAGCAGCGGGAAGGTCGTGCCGCTGGACGCCTGCACGTACACGGGCTGCACGTACAGCAGACCGCCGCCGACGGGCAGCGTCAGCAGGTTGCCGCGCCGCACGGTGGAGTCGCCGCGCGCGAGGATGTTGAGCTCGTTCGACACCGTCGGGTCGGCGGTGAAGTTGGCGCTCGCCTGGCCGGGGCCGGGCACCGTCGAGTCGCGTGGCAGCTCGAGCAGCCGCAGGGTGCCGTAGCCCTCCGCGACCTCGCCCGGCGTCGACCCGGCGTCCGCGTCGACCGCGAGGTAGCCCGTCAGCACGTTGCGCGCGTTGCCACCACCCGGGATGAACGTCGACATCAGCGAGAACGTCGCCTCGTCCTCGCCCGGCATCTGCAGGGTGAGGTAGTACGGCGGCTGGGCGACCTCGGCGTTGGACGTCGTGGGGTCGGCCGGGTTCTGCCAGAAGTCGTTGCCGGAGAAGAACTGGCCGGCGTCGGTGACGTGGTACTGGTTCAGCAGCGCGCGCTGGACCTTGAACAGGTCCTCCGGGTACCGCAGGTGGCTCATCAGGTCGCCGCTGATCTCGTCGAGCGGCTTGAGCGACGTCGGGAAGACCTCCGACCACGCCTGGAGCACCGGGTCCTCGGTGTCCCACGCGTACAGCTCGACCGAGCCGTCGTACGCGTCGACGGTCGCCTTCACCGAGTTGCGGATGTAGTTCACCTGCTTGGGCAGGAGCGCCTCGACGGTCGCGCTCCGCTCCGTGAGGGAGTCGGTCGTCGCCTCCTCGAGGGAGCGCGTCGCGGCGTACGGGTACTGGTCCGACGTCGTGTAGCCGTCGACGATCCACTTCACGCGCCCGTCGACGACGGCCGGGTAGACGCGCCCGTCGAGGTCGAGGTACGGGGCCACCTTGGCGACGCGGTCCCGCGGGTGCCGGTCGTAGATGATCTGCGAGTCCTCGTTCACCCGCTCGGAGAACAGGATCTGCTCGTCGCCGAACTTCAGCGCGTACAGCAGCTTGTGCCACATGCCGCCGACCGTCGGGCCCGCGGACGTGTCCTGCGTCGGGAAGCGGTACGGGACCGACCCGGTGCCGGTGGTGTCGTCCGGGTAGTCGAACTCCCAGCCGTCGGTGCCCTCGGGCCCGCCGACGATGGAGTACTCGGGCGACAGCTGGCCGAAGTAGATGCGCGGCTCGTACTCGCCGAGCTGCCCGACCGGCCCCGACGACGGGATGCCGCTCTCCCAGAACTCCGGTGCGCCGCGCGCGCCGCGCGTGTTGCCGTACGCGGCCACGACGCCGTACCCGTGCGTGTAGACGGTGGTGTCGTTGGTCCAGTTGCGCTGCTGGTCGCTCAGGCCCGCCTGGTTGAGCTCGCGGACCGCGATGACGGTGTCGCGGCTCTCGCCCTCGACGGTGTAGCGGTCGACCGCGAGCGACTCCGGGAAGTCGTAGAAGCCACGGATCTGCTGCAGCTGCTTGAACGACGGCGAGACGATGTTCGGGTCGAGCAGGCGGATGGACGCCGTCGTCTCGGCGTTCTCGCGCAGTGCGCCCGGCTCCGCGGTGACCGTGGCGTCGTACTCGCTCGTCTGCACGTCCTCGAGCCCGTAGGCCGAGAGCGTCGCGTCGATGTTGCGCTGGATGTACTCGCTCTCCGCGTCCTGCTGGTTCGGCTGCACCTGGAAGCGCTGCACGACCGCCGGGTACACGCCGCCGACCACGACGGCGGCGACGACCATGAGGCCGACGCCGATCGCCGGCAGCCGCCAGTTGCTGGTGAACGCGGTGGCGATGAACGCGCCCGCCACGACGACGGCGGCGACCGCGAGGATCGCCTTCGAGGGGATGACCGCGTTGACGTCGGTGAAGCCGGCGCCCTGCCAGCGCTGGCTGCCGGTCTGCTGCTTGGTGAGGATCGAGTACCGGTCGAGCCAGTAGTTCGCCGCGATGAGCAGGAGGACCAGCGCGCCCAGCACCGACAGGTGCACGCGCGCCGCGCGCGTGGTGCGCGAGCCGCCCTGGCCGCCGATGCGCAGGCCGCCGTACAGGTAGTGCGTCGCGACGGCCGCGATGATCGAGAGCACGACCACGGCCATGAGGAACGACACGACGAACCGCAGGCCGGGCAGCGTGAACAGGTAGAACCCGATGTCCATGCCCCACTGCGGGTCGGTCTCCCCGACCGTGCCGCCGTGCATCCACAGCTGCACGGTCGTCCACTGCTGGGACGCGGCACCGCCGGCGAACAGGCCGAGCACGACCGGGCCGACGACGAGCACGAGGCGGCGCAGCGGCTCGATGGCCTCGCGGTACTGGTCGAGGCTGGCCTGCTCCGGCGTCGACGGCGCGTAGACGGGCCGCGAGCGGTACGCGTAGCTCAGCGAGAACCCGACGGCGGCGGCCATCACGGCGAAGCCGAGCACGAACAGCACCGCGCGGGTCAGCCACTCGGTCCGGATGACCTCGGTGAAGCCGAGCTGGGAGAACCACAGCACCTCGGTCCACACCTGGGCGAGGACGAGGACGAGCACCACCAGGGCGGCGAGCGTGATCAGCGTCGGGACGAGCGGGCCGCGGCGGCGGCGTGGCCCGTCCGGTCGTGGGCGGGGCGGGGAGGCGAAGGTCACGGCGTGGCGTTCCTCGTCGTTTCTCGGGGGTTCCTCGGACCGGCGTGCGGACCGTGCGCACAGACGGACGTGCACCGACGGGCGGGACCCGTCGCCTGGCGAACGCGCCGGAGGGCTCACAGGTTCCCACACGGGTGCGACGATGGCCCGCGTGAGCACCACGCCGACCCCGGACCCGTCCGCCGCCGACCCCGACGCCCGTGCCGCGCGTGCGCTCGCCGACGCCGTGCGCGAGATCGAGCACCACGTCGCCGCCGCCGGCTGGGACGCACCGGTCCGCGTCTTCGCGCTCGTGCGCACGCAGGCCGCGCTCGCCTCCGAGCCGGGCCTGGCCGCGCAGCTCGACCCCGCCGTGCTGGCGGCCGCGCAGGCCGACGACTGGCACCTGACGTCCGTCGAGCAGGAGGGCCTGCCGGCCGCCGCCGACCTCGAGCAGCTCCTCGCCGGGCTCTCGTGGCCCGCGGCCGTCGACGGCGCGGCCGTGACCGTCGAGCGCGTGGTGCTGCCCCCGGGTGCCGAGGCCGACCTGCCCGAGGACCCCGAGGCCGCGCTCGCCGCCCTGCTCGCCCACCCCGCCCGGCAGGACGTCCGGATGGCCGTCGGCGCCCTGCGCGGCGGGCCCGCGTGGTGCGCGCTGCGCACGCGCGCGCACGACAGCGACGACGCCGTCGGCCAGGGGCCGGACCTGGTGCCGGGGCTCGTGGAGGCCGTGCGCGCGACGCTCGACTGAGCCGGCCCGACGGCGCCGCCCCGACGGCGCGGCTCCGACGGCGCGGCTCCGACGGCGCGGCTCCGACGGCGCGGCTCCGACGGCGCGGCCGGCCGGTCGCGCCCGTCGCCGGCCGGTCAGCCCGCGGTGCAGGTCGGCAGGTCGTCCGCGGTGCCGGCGCCGATCGCCGTCATCGCCTCGCGCGCCTCGTGCAGCGTGGCGACCCGCACGACGCGCAGGCCGTCGGGCACGTGGTCCACGACCTCGCCGCAGTTGCCCGCCGGCGCGAGGAACCACGCGGCACCGTCGCGCTGCGCCCCGACGAGCTTCTGCCGGATGCCGCCGATCGAGCCGACGGCACCCGTCACGTCGATCGTGCCGGTCCCGGCGATGACCTCGCCGTCGGCCTCGTCCTCCGGGGTCAGCAGGTCGACGATCCCGAGCGCGAACATCGTGCCGGCGCTCGGCCCGCCGATGCCGTCGATGCTGATGGTGACGTCGACCGGCAGGTCGAAGGACGGGTTCACGAACACGCCGATCTGCGCGCCGCCCTCCTCCCGCTCCCCCGTCGTGACCTCGACGTCGAGCGGCTGGGCGTGCCGCGTCACCGAGAGCGTCACGACGGCACCGGGCCGCACGTCCTCGAGGCGACGGATCAGGCTCTGGTAGTCCGGCAGCGCCTCGCCGTCGAGCGCCGTGAGGACGTCGCCCTCCTCGAGCTTGCCCTCCGCGTCGGTGCCGGCGACCGTCCCGGCGACGACCAGCGTCGCCGGCACCTCGTACCCCAGCTCGGTGAGGGCCGCGACGGTGGCCGTCTCCTGCGACGTCACCATGAGCTCGGTGTTGGACTCGTCGATCTCCTCCTGCGTGGCGTCCTGCGGGAAGACCTCCTCGACCGGCCGGACGACCGACGCCCCGGACAGCCAGCCCCGCAGCACCGTCGACACGTACGACGGGTACCCGGGTCCGCCGGTCCCCGAGATGGTGGTGAGGCGCAGCTCGCCGCTCGACGGGAACGTCTCCGCGCCCTCCACCTGGATGAGCGGGGTGCCGTCCGCCTCGCCGAGCACGTCGCGCGTCGGGCCGGGGCTCGTCACCGCGTACGGCGCCGGCAGCACGACGAGCACACCCGCGAGCGCGGACGTCACGAGCATGCCGAGCGCGAGGACGAGCGCACGGGGCGTCGCGCGCGGCCGCTCCGCGAGGGGCACGTCGGTGAGGTTGTCGCCCTGGGGCCCGTGCGGGGCCGGCTGGTCGTCGAGCACGGACAGATCATCGCGCACGCACGCGCGTCGTCCCGCACGAGGCCGCCGCCTCCGCCCTCAGCGAACCGTCCGGGCGCACCTGCCGGGGCGGCGCGCGGCGTGGTTACGGTGGTCACCCCCGAGCCAGGAGGCCCGCATGAGCCCCGACGTCCCCGCCCCCGGCGGTCCGCAGCAGCCGGACCCGGAGCAGTGGGAGCAGGTGCTGCGCGCGATGCTCGGCCCCGCCGCCGACGACGCGATCGCGCAGATGCGGGCCATGGGCGTCGACCCGTCGGCGATGGCCGCCGCGTCCGGCCTGCCCGCCGACCCCGTCGCCCTGCAGCAGGCGATGGCGCAGGTGCAGCACATGCTCGCGACGTCCGGTGACGAGCCCGTCAACTGGCAGATGGCCCACGACCTCGCCCGGCAGCAGGCCGCCCAGGGCGGCGACCCCTCCCTGTCGCCCGGCCGCGCGCGCGAGGTCGTCGACGCCCTCTCCGTCGCCGAGCTGTGGCTCGACGCGGCGACCGACCTGCCGCCGTCCTCGGGCCCCGCGCGCGCCTGGAGCCGCGCCGAGTGGGTCGAGGCGACCCTGCCCACGTGGCGCACCCTCACCGAGCCGGTCGCCGTGTCGCTCTCGGCGGCGCTCGCCGACGCCCTGCGTCCCGCGCTCGGCGAGGAGCCCGACACGGCGCTCGGGCTGCCCGGCGGGTTCCCGGGCGGCCTGCCGTTCGGCGACCCCGCGCAGCTGCTCCGCGGCCTCGGCTCCGCCGTCTTCGGCCTCCAGGTCGGCCAGGCGGCGGGGACGCTGGCCCGCGAGGTCTTCGGCACCGCCGACATCGGCCTGCCGCTGCTCGACCGGCCGGCGCCGGCGCTCGTCCCCACCAACGTCGACGCGTTCGCCGACGGGCTCGACACGCCGCTCGAGGAGGTCCGCCTCTACCTCGCACTGCGCGAGGCGGCCGCGAACCGGCTCTTCGCGCACGTGCCGTGGCTGCGCGCGCACCTGCTCGACGCCGTCGCCGCGTACGCGCGCGGCATCGAGATCGACGTCGACCAGCTCGAGGAGGCGGTCCGGTCCATCGACCCGACCGACCAGTCGGCCCTGCAGGAGGCGCTGTCCGGCGGGGTGTTCTCGCCGCGCACGACCCCCGCGCAGGAGGCCGCGCTCGCACGTCTCGAGACGGCGCTCGCCCTGGTCGAGGGCTGGGTCGACGAGGTGGCCACCGCCGCCGCGGCCCCGCACCTGCCGCACGCCGTCGCGCTGCGCGAGATGGTGCGCCGGCGCCGCGCCGCCGGCGGCCCCGCCGAGCAGACGTTCGCCAGCCTCGTGGGCCTCGAGCTGCGCCCGC
The DNA here is from genome assembly GCF_042667215.1 of Cellulomonas sp. NPDC057328. NCBI lineage: Bacteria > Bacillati > Actinomycetota > Actinomycetes > Micrococcales > Cellulomonadaceae > Cellulomonas > Cellulomonas sp. NPDC057328. The sequence goes on from NZ_JBHUZW010000110.1 coordinate 10,509, forward strand.
GCCGCCTGCGCGACGCCGCCGCCGTGTGGGCGCACCTCGCCGCCACCCGCGGCGTCGACGGCCGCGACGCCGTGTGGGCGCACCCCGACCTGGTGCCGACGTCCGAGGACCTCGACGACCCCGCGGGGTACGACGCCCGGCGACGGGCCGAGGTGGAGGGCAGCGCCGACCTCGACCGCGCGCTCGCGGAGATCCTCGACGCGGACGGCGGGACGGGACCGGCCGGGGAGGACGGGCCCGGGGGCGACGGGCCTGACGGCGACGCCACCGACGGCGGCGGGCGGACGGGCCCGGTCGCGGGCTGACCGCGGGCGCTCAGCGGGGCGCGCGCCGCCGAGCGGGCGATCGCGCGTCACGGGTGGGCGCGTCGTCGGCGGGCACGTCGTCGGCGTCGGCGGCCACGACGGTGCCGTCCACGGCGTCGCGCCCCGCGGCATCGTCGTCCACCGCGTCGTCGTCCACCGCGTCGTCGTCCACCGGACCGTCGTCCACCCCGTCGTCGTCGACCGTGCCCTCGCCCACCGGGACGTCGTCCACCTCGTCGTCGGCCGCGGGCTCCTCGCCGGGCGGTCCGTCGCCCGGCGTGCCGTCCCGCAGGAACGCGTAGCCCTCGAGGAACCCGCGCGCCCGCTGCGTGTGCGGGTACGTGGTCAGCTCGGCCCAGAACGCGGGCCCGTGCCCGGGCTGCAGCAGGTGCGCCAGCTCGTGCAGCAGGACGTAGTCGAGCACCCACCGCGGCATGCCGCGGACACGGTCGCTGATGCGGATCGTCCCGTCCGACGGCGTGCACGACCCCCAGCGACGTCCCTGGTTGGACGACCAGCGCACCGTGGACGGCACCGCCCGGCCGCCGAGGTAGCGGCGCGACAGGTCCTGCGCGCGTGCCAGCAGCTGCGTGTCCGACGGCCGGCGGCGGCGCTCCTGCGCGGCCAGCCGCTCGACCATGCGGCCCACCCACTCGCGCTCCTGCGCGCGTGTGAAGCGGGCCGGGATCGCGACCACCGTGCGGTCGCCCTCGCGCCACGCGCTCACCGTGCGCACCCGGCGGCGGGAGCGGCGCACCTCCACGGCGGGCGCGACGACGCCGCGCGGGTCCTGCTCGCGCGGCGTCGGCATGCACGCACGCTAGCGCCCCCGCCGACGCCCGCGGGCGCGACGGGCCGCCGAGTCGTTCACCCGTCCGGGACGGCCCTGCGTCCCCGTTCGCCCCCGGCCGGGCGGGGGCCGCGCACTACTGTGAGACCGCACGGTGGCCGTCACGGTCCGGTGCCCGGGCGGCACCCCGCCGTCCGGTGACGGAGCACGAGGAGGCACCACATGGCCGAGACCTGGGCGGGCGAGTTCTACTGCGTCAAGTGCAAGGAGAAGCGGGAGACCGAGGGCGAGGTCGTCGTCTCCGAGTCCGGGCGCCGGATGGCGAAGGGCACGTGCCCCGTCTGCGGCACGAAGCTGAACCGCATCCTCGGCAAGGCCTGACGCACCGCGGGCGACGCCCGCGCACACGCGCATCCGAGGGCACCGTCGTGGGCGACGGTGCCCTCGGCGTGTCCGGCGGCTCGGGCCGGCCCCGCGTGCGCCGGGCCTGTGGACGACCCGACGCGCGCCTGCCCCGCGGCTGCCAGGGTGTCCGCCGTGACCGGCACCCCGCTCCGTCTGCGCCCGGGACTGCGCGTGCTCGTGCGCGACGTCGACGCCGTCCAGGTCGGGCAGGACCCGCGCTGGGCGGTGGTGCTCGACGGCCTCGCACCGGCCGAGGTGGCGATGTGGGCACGGGTCGACGAGGCGACGGACCTGGCCGCCCTGCCCGCGGCCGCGCGGCACACCCGCACGGACGCCGCCCGCACGCGCGAGCTGGTCGCGGCGCTGCACGCCGCCGGGCTCGTGCGCCCCGACCCGCCGCGCGCACGCGTGGTCCGCGGCCCCACCGCCGCGGACGCCACGGCGTGGTCGCTGCTGCGCCCCGACGCCGCGGGCGAGGACGTGGTCCGTGGGCGGGGGGACGCCGTGGTGGGCGTCGTGGGCCTCGGCCCGACCGGCGCGGGCACGGCGCGGCTGCTCGCCGCGGCGGGCGTCGGCACCCTGCTCCTCGACGACGAGGGGACCGTCGGCTCGGCGGACGTCGCGGGCGGGACCCACCGCTGGAGCGACGTGGGCGCCCCGCGGACCGCCGCCTTGCGCCGCGTCCTGCGCGACGTGGCGCCGGACGTGCGCGTCGACGGCGACGCGGAGCCCGACGTCGTGGTCGTCGTGGAGCCCGACGCCGCGGACCCCGCGCGCGGGGCCCTGCTCACCGCGAGCGGCGTGCCGCACCTGTCCGTGGTGGTGCGCGCCGCCGACGCCGTGGTCGGTCCGTGCGTGCGGCCCGGCACGGCCGACCCGTGCCTGCGGTGCCTGGACCTGCACCGCGCCGACGCCGACGCCGGGTGGCCGCGCGTGCTCGCCGCGACGACGGCGCGCCGGGGCGAGGGCGCCGACCGCGCGGCGCCGCGGCCCGGCGAGGTCGGTGTGCTCGCCGCCGCGTGCGCCGCGCTCGCGTCCGCCCAGGTGCTGGCCCTGCTGGCCGGCACGGTGCCGCTGCTGTGCGGGACGACGGCCGAGGTCGCCCTGCCGGACGCCGTGCCGCGGCTCCGGTCGTGGGCCCCGCACCCCGCGTGCGGGTGCGCGGCGCCGCCGACGCCCGCGGGGACCGGGGCAGGGGCCGGGTCGGGGGCAGCGACGACGACGCCGGGCCCCGCGCGCACGCTGCACGCGGC